>CAYWOT010000214.1:0-4583 GCA_964459975.1 uncultured bacterium | reverse complement strand
GGAAGGAAGTGGAACGGAATATGGGACTGGCGGATTTTGGAATTTGCAGCAAAATCAATTGACCAAACTGGTCCAAAAAGATGCACAGGGACAATTCTTGCGGATTTGGAAAATTGGAGAGAAGGAAAAACCGCACTAATCGTTGACAGGCACGATAACACCCCCTATCATTCCCGCCATGCGAATGCCCCGAGAATATACATTACCAGACGTTTGATCGGCTCGGATAACGGCCATTCCGGCAGCCGCCGACGCCTCCGCTCCCCTTTCTTCCGTTTTCTGCTCCGATTCGCCCAAGAGGTACAATTCCTCTTCCTTTTGAGGAAAGGCGCGACGCACGGGAGCGCGGCGGCCACTCCGCCCCGGCGCAAAAGCCGAAAGCCCTTGCGGGGCGGAGACCCCAGCGGTCGACTCCCCTCCCCCGGCACCAGGCGAGTACAGTACCGAAGGCCCACAGACCGCCCGTTGGCCCTTTTTTTGTTCGTTCGAACTGGAAGGCCGGGATCTGAAGGCGGCGACCCGTCTCTTGCCCCTAACCGTGTCCCTGGAATTTTCTCCCGTCGTACGGCGCGGCCAAGCGGGAACGCGCGAGGCCGCGTCTCCGGTCTTGCCCCCGACTTTTTTCTGCACCGAATGTGCCCGGGGGGCGTCCTAATGACGCAATAACGATTCCCATCGACTACGCCAACGTTTCTGACAACTGTTCAAGGGAGATTTCCCGCCGGTCCGGGCGGCGCAGAGAGAACCCGACGTCAAGGCTCCGGCGACTGGGGCCGGAGTGCACGACTCGAAGGAGGAATCATGCCTGCCAAGAAGTCTGGACTCCTCGGGAAATGGCCGGTTTTCCGGCAGATCGAGAAGGCGGATCCCCTCGGGCTCGGTGCGTCGGCGATGTCCGGGCGGACAGCGCGGCTGGAGCCGCGGACCGCCAACGCCGATCGTGTGGTCGAGTCCATCTGTCCCTATTGCGCCGTCGGCTGCGGCCAGCTGGTCTACGTGGAGAAAGGCCGCATCACCGACATCGAGGGGGATCCCGCTTCTCCCATTTCGGCCGGTTGCCTCTGCCCGAAGGGGGCGGCGACCTTCCAGCTGGTGACGGGCTCCCACAGGCTCCGGCGCGTCCTCTATCGCCGGCCTTTCGGAACGGCGTGGGAGGAGCTTCCGCTCGAGCGCGCCATGGGCATGGTCGCCGAGAGGGTAAGGAAGACCCGGGACGAATCCTGGGAGGAAAGGGATCTTACGGGCAACCCCGTGCGGCGGACCTTGGGAATCGCCCACCTGGGGGGTGCCACCCTGGACAACGAGGAGAACTACCTCATCAAGAAGCTCTTCACGGGCGCTTTGGGGATCGTGCAGGTCGAAAACCAGGCCCGAATATGACACTCGTCCACGGTCCCCGGTCTGGGGATCAGCTTCGGACGGGGCGGCGCCACCACCTTTCAGCAGGACCTGCAGAACGCCGACTGCATCCTCATCGAGGGGTCGAACATGGCCGAGTGTCACCCGGTCGGATTCCGCTGGGTGATGGAGGCGAAGCGCCGGGGGGCGACGATCATCCATGTCGACCCGCGCTTCACCCGGACCAGCGCCGTGGCGGACCTTCATGTTCCCATCCGGCCGGGCAGCGACATCGCGTTTCTCGGCGGGATCGTCCGCTACATCCTGGAGAACCGGCGCTGGTTCCACGATTACGTGGTGAACTACACCAACGCCGCGGACCTCGTTGCGGAGGAGTTCCGGGACACGGAGGATCTGGACGGCCTCTTCAGCGGCTGGAGCCCCGAGAAGAGGAGGTACGACACGAGTACCTGGAAGTACCGGCGGAACGCGGAGAACGCCGTCGAGCGGGATGAGTCGCTGCAGAATCCCCGCTGCGTCTTTCAGATCCTGAAGCGCCACTTCTCCCGGTACACCCCCGAACTGGTGGAGGAGGTCTGCGGCATCGCGCCGGAGCTCTTTGCGAAGGCGGCCGAGGCCCTCTGCGCGAATTCGGGCAGGGAGAGGACCGGCGCGATCTGTTACGCCGTCGGATGGACGCAGCACACCGTGGGCGTGCAGTATATCCGGACCGCCGCGATCATCCAGCTGTTGCTGGGGAATATCGGCCGCACCGGAGGGGGAATCCTGGCCCTGCGGGGACACGCATCGATCCAGGGATCGACCGATATCCCGACGCTCTACAACATCCTGCCCGGCTACCTTCCGATGCCCGAGGCGGCGAACGATCCGTCCCTCGCGAAATACATCGAGCACAACGCGGCGGCCTCGGGGTGGTGGAGCGAGTTGCCGAAGTACATCGTCTCGCTCCTCAAGGCGTGGTACGGGAATACCGCGACCGCCGGGAACGAGTGGGGGTACGGGAACCTGCCGCTGCTCAGCGGCGACCACTCCCACTTCTTCACCGCCGCCGCGATGGCCGACGGCCTGGTGAAGGGCTACTTCGTCATCGGCGAGAACCCGGTCGTAGGTTCCATGAACGGCGCGCTCCAGCGCAAGGGTCTGCGGAAGCTCGACTGGCTCGTGGTCCGGGATTTCGCACCCACCGAGACCGCCGAGTTCTGGCGCACGGCGCCGGAGATCACGAGCGGTCGCATCCGCCCGGAAGAGATCGGCACCGAGGTCTTCCTTTTCCCGGCGGCAGCCCATACCGAAAAGGACGGCTCCTTCACCAATACGCAACGGCTTCTCCAGTGGCATAGCGCCGCCGTCGACCCGCCCGGAGACGCCAGAAGCGACCTGCACTTCATCTACCACCTGGGGAAACGACTGAAGGGGCTCTACGCCGATTCCGCCGTCCCCAGGGACGCGCCGATCCGGAATTTGACGTGGGAGTACCCGGCGCATGGAGAACGGCTCGAGCCCTCGGCGGAGTCCGTGCTCCGGGAGGTGAACGGGTTCGCCGTGGCGGACGGAAGCCCGGTGAAGGGGTTCCGGGAACTCGCGGTCGATGGCTCGACCGCATGCGGCTGCTGGATCTATTCGGGATGCTTCGAGGGGGGTGTCAACCGTCCCGCCCGCCGCCGGCCCCGATGGGAGCAGAGCTGGGTCGCGCCCGATTGGGGCTGGGCCTGGCCGGACAACCGGCGCATCCTCTACAACCGCGCGTCCGCCGATCCGGAGGGACGCCCCTGGTCGGATCGGAAGAAGTACATCTGGTGGGACGCCGACCACGGGACGTGGGAAGGCCACGACCAGCCCGACTTCATCAGGAACCGTCCTCCCGACTACCGCCCCCGTCCGGGGGCGACCGGGCTTGCGACGATCTCCGGGATCGATCCCTTCATCATGCTGGCCGACGGGAAGGGGCAGATCTTCGTCCCGGCGGGTCTTCTCGACGGGCCCCTTCCGACCCACTACGAACCGCAGGAGTCGGTCATCCGAAACCCGCTCTACGGCCAGCAGTGCAACCCCGCGCGGCTGCAGTGGCACCGGCGCGACAATCCGTATCACCGGCCGTGGGAGGACAGGAGGTTCCCCTGCGTCGTCACCACCTACCGCCTTACCGAGCACCACACCGCCGGCGGGATGAGCCGATGGCTTACGTGGCTCTCGGAGCTGATGCCCGAAATGTTCTGCGAAGTCTCCCCGGAGTTGGCGGCCGAGAAAGGCCTCACCAACGGCGGCTGGGCGACCGTGGTCACCGCGCGGGGGGAGATCGAGACGCGGGTCCTGGTGACGCCGAGGGTCCCGTCTCTAAAGATCCGCGGGCAGATCGTCCACCAGATCGGCCTTCCCTACCATTGGGGGTACATCGGGCGTACGACGGGCGACTCGGCCAACGACCTCACCAGCTTCGTGGCCGATCCCAATGTGTCGATCGAAGAGTCCAAGGCCTTCTCCGGGGACATCTTCCCCGGCCGACGTGCGGAACGCCGCCGGGTGGAGGAAGTCCGGGAACCGCGGAGCGATCCGGCCCGGGGGATGGAGGAAGGGTGACATGGGCGTAAAAGGGTTCTTCACCGACACCACCGTCTGCATCGGGTGCAAGGCCTGCGAATCGGCGTGCAAACAATGGAACCAGCTGCCGGACGACGGGCTCTGCTTCACCGCCATGAGCTACGACAACACCGTCGATCTGGCGGCCTCCACGTGGAGGCACGTCGCGTTCGTGGAACGGGATCGCCCTCTTGCCGGACAGACCACCGGCGTGAGGAACTTCTCCTGGCTGCTCGCCTCGGATGTCTGCAAGCATTGTCGCCGATCCGGCTGCCTCGAGTCGTGCCCCACCGGCGCCATCGTGCGCACCGAGTTCGGCAGCGTGTACGTGCAGTCGGACGTCTGCAACGGGTGCGGCTACTGCGTCGTGGCGTGTCCCTTCGGGGTCATCGACCGTCGTTTGGACGACGGCCGGGCCTGGAAATGCACCTTCTGTTACGACCGGCTGAAGGGCGGCCTGGATCCGGCGTGCGCCAAGGCGTGCCCCACCGACTCCATCCTCTTCGGCGAACTGGAGGAATTGCAGGAAACGGCCCGGCGGCGCCTGGCCGTCCTGCATGCCCAGGGCATGAAGGAGGCGCGGCTGTACGGAATGTCGGCGGAGGACCAGCCCGGAACGGAAGGGCTGAACGCCTTCTTCCTCCTGG
>CAYWOT010000213.1:2330-4605 GCA_964459975.1 uncultured bacterium | reverse complement strand
CCACATGAGCTCGTCGGAAATCGACATGATCTTCCCGAAGATCGCCCCCGGCTCCTCCGTAATCCCCACGTAGTTGCCCAGACTCTTGCTCATCTTGTTCACGCCGTCCAAGCCCACGAGAAGCGGCGTGGTGATGACGACCTGCGGCTCCTGCTCCCACACGCGCTGGAGGTCGCGACCGACGAGGAGGTTGAACTTCTGGTCCGTGCCTCCGAGCTCCACGTCGGCCCGGAGCGCAACCGAATCATACCCCTGGAACAGCGGATAGAGGAACTCGTGGATCGAGATCGGCCGCCCCTCGTCGTAACGCCGGCGAAAGTCATCCCGCTCGAGCATCCGGGCGACGGTCATCTGCGCCGCGATCCGGACCGTCTCCTCGATGGAGAGCGCCGCAAGCCATTCCGAATTGAACCGGACCTCGGTCCTTTCCGGGTCGAGGATCTTGAAGATCTGCTCCCGGTACGTCTGTGCGTTCCGCTCGACGTCCTCACGCGTCAGCGGCCTGCGCATCTCCCGCTTTCCCGTCGGGTCCCCGATCATCCCCGTAAAATCGCCGATGAGGAAGATGACCCGGTGGCCCGCCTCCTGGAAATGCTTGAGCTTCTGGACCAGCACGGTGTGACCCAAGTGAAGGTCGGGGGCGGTCGGGTCGAAGCCCGCCTTGACGCGCAGCGGTCTTTTTTCCCGCTCGGCCCGCGCGAGCTTCGCCGCGAGCTCGTCCTCGGCGATGAGGTCGACGGTCCCCCGCTTCAGGAGCTTCAGAATCTCGTCCATGCCTCCCTGCTCCGCATCGTGGATTCACTCATCACGAAGGACTCCACGCTCCGACAGGCGCCCGAAGCCGGGTCGATCTCGAAGAGCACGCCCGCGGCCTCCGCCTCGCCTGCGGCGACCTCGAAACGGGTGGGGACCTGCGTGACGAAGCGCCGCAGCACGGCGTCCGGGTCCATCCCGATCACCGATCTCGACGGACCGCACATCCCCGCGTCGGTGATGTACCCGGTCCCTCCGGGGAGGAGCTGTGCGTCCGCGGTCTGCACGTGGGTATGGGTCCCCACGACCGCGGAAACCCGCCCGTCGAGATGGAACGCCATCGCCCGCTTTTCCGACGTCGCCTCGGCGTGGAAGTCCACGATCACCGCGGCCGCGCGCCCCTTCATCTCCGCCAGCGCCTCGTCCATCCAGCGAAAGGGGCAGTCGACCTGGGTCATGAAAACCCGCCCCAGCAGGGAGACGACGACGTACCGGCTCCCGCTCCGCCCACGGAACACGCCCCAGCCCCGTCCGGCCACGCCGGGCGGGTAGTTCGCGGGGCGCAGCACCTTCTCCTCCTCGCCCACGACGGACAGCCCTTCCCGCTTGTCCCAGGTATGGTTGCCGCCCGTGAGCACGTCGACGCCGGCCTCGAAGAGCTCCCGCGCCACCGCGCCGGTCACGCCGACGCCCCCGGCCGCGTTCTCGCCGTTGGCGATGACGAGATCGACGTCCCGGCGTGCGTCGAGGCGGGAGAGAAATTCCCGCGCCGCCCGTCTGCCCGGCTTGCCGACGACGTCGCCCAGGAACACGATCCACATGGGAGAGCGAAGGCGGTCCCGGCCGCTACCGCGCGTAGTCGACGGCCCGCGTCTCGCGGATGACCGTGACCCGGATCTGCCCCGGATAGGACAGCTCCGTTTCGACCTTCTTCGCGATGTCCCTCGCCAGCATCGTGGCCGTCTCGTCGGTTACCTTGTGGTTGTCGACGATGATGCGCACCTCCCGGCCGGCCTGGATGGCATACGACTTTTCCACGCCCGCGAACGATTTCGCAATCTGTTCCAGGTCCTCGAGGCGCTTCAGATAGTTGGCCAGCATCTCGCGCCGCGCCCCCGGCCGCGCTCCGGAGAGCGCGTCGGCCGCCTGGACGAGAATGGGCAGGATGTCCCGGGGCGATTCGTCCTCGTGATGGGCGGCGATCGCGTGCACGACGCGGGCCGATTCCCCGTACTTCCGGCACAGCTCCGCGCCGATCACCGCGTGCGGCCCTTCCACCTCGTGGTCCACGGCCTTGCCGATGTCGTGGAGGAGTCCCGCGCGTTTCGCAACCTTGGCGTTGAGCCCCAGTTCGGACGCGATCATCCCGCACAGGAAGCCCACCTCGATGGAATGCGTATAGATGTTCTGGCCGTAGGAGCTCCGGTACTTGAGCTTGCCGACGAGCTTGACCAGCTCCGGGTGAAGCCCGTGGAGGCCCAGGTCGAACAGGGCCTGTTCGCCGGCCTCCCGGATCACGTCC
>CAYWOT010000213.1:0-2320 GCA_964459975.1 uncultured bacterium | reverse complement strand
GATCGTGTCGCGAGGCGCGACGATGGCCGTGCCCTCCTTCGAGACCTTCTCGACCGTCTCTTCGATCCGGGCCGGGTGGATGCGGCCGTCTTGGACCAGGCGCGTCAGGGCGATCCGGGCCACCTCGCGACGCACGGGGTTGAACCCGGACAGGATGACCGCCTCCGGAGTGTCGTCGATGATCACGTCGATCCCCGTTGCGGCCTCGAACGCCCGGATGTTCCGCCCCTCCCTGCCGATGATCCGGCCCTTCATCTCCTCCGAAGGAAGCGGGACCGCCGTCACGACGCGCTCCGTGACGTAGTCCGCCGCGAACCGCTGCACGCAGAGGGCGATCATCTTCCTCGCCTTCTGTGCCGCCTCCTCGCGGTACTCGTCGTCGATCGCCCGGATCTTCTTGCCGGCTTCGAGCCTGGCTTCGTCCGCGATCATCTCGACCAGCTCGGCCTTCGCCTGCTCCCCCGTCACGCCGGCGATCCGCTCCAGGTTCGCCCTCGCCGCCCGGACCGTCTCCTGGAGCTCGACGTTCCCGCGCTCCAGTCTCTGCTGCATCTCGGCGAGCTCCCTCTCTTTCTTGCCGAAATCCTGAGCCCTCGCATCGAGCGATTCGGTCTTGCGGTCGAGGGCGTCCTCCTTTTGGAGGAGCCGTTTCTCCAGCTGGATGATCTCGTTCTTCCTCTCGCGGGTCTCCCGCTCGAAATCGAGCTTCACCTGCAGCTGGTAGTCCTTGGCCTGGAGGGCGGCCTCCTTGAGAGTATTCTCCGCCTCCTTTCTGGCGTGCTGCAGAATCTCCCCGGCCTTGGCCGCCGTCTCGCGGGCCTTGTCCTCCGCCGACCTCTTTTTCGACACGAGCAGGAGAACGGCAAGCGTAAGCCCCGCCACCAGAACCAGGAGCAGGACGATCACGACCAGATTCGTATCCAAAGGAAGCCTCCCTGTTCTCGCATCGGCGTCACGGTCGTTTCACGACGCCTTCTTCCGTGACCACCGCGTCGACGGCAACGTCCCACGAATCCACCGGTACCTCGGGGACCAGTTGCCGCGCAAAAGCCAATCCCACCGTTGTCGCGGTGCCGCCCAGACCGTGCAGAAACCGGTCGTAGTATCCGTGTCCCTGCCCGAGTCGCCTTCCGGCCGCATCGAACGCCAGACCCGGAACCACGATCAGGTCGAAGCCTCTCCGTACGCCTTCCCGTCCGGGAACGATCGGGGGCTCCCGGATGCCGAACCTTCCCCGTTCCCAGCCTTCCTTCTCCAGGTGACGGAAAAAGGCGAGGGTGCGGTCGTCGCACATCCGGGGATAGTAGAGCCACGCACCGGCGGCGAGGCAGCGGGTCCGGATCAGGTCGGTCCCGACCTCCCCCCGAACCGCGAAATACAGACCGATTTTCTGTTCAGGCTTCGGCGGAAACGCCGCCAGGAACTGCTCCTGCACCCGTACGCTTCTCTCCGCGCGGTCGCGATCCGGCTCCGGGGGCCTTGCACGCCCACGCTCGTTCAAGCGAAGAAGCGCCTTCCGCTCTTCGACAAACATGAAAACGAAGTCCTTCCGACCGTGAATTGTCGTGCGGAGGCAGGAACCGCGAATAAGGCGGGATCCCGGGCGAACATTCCGGGTCCGCATGAGGGTACGGCCTATCGAAACGCCATCAGCCCTTATTCGTCGTCGAACGTCGAACCCAAAAGTCCCTGCCGCCCGGATCTATATGAACAGCCTGCGCCCGCCGAGTGGCGGGAAAGCCCCTGCACTTTGCCGTGTCGGCAGTCGAGTCGAACCTGGTTCGCACCAGGTGGGTTCCCGAAAAACGGCGCCTTCAGGCTTCCCCGGAAAAGGGCATGCTCACGGACGCCGGGAGGGATCCCGTTCTCTTCGTGTTGGCTCTGACTCTTCCACCAATCACGCGCACGGCAGGGGCCGCCTGCCAGACTTCGCTACTTCAACACATTGTCGAGGGCCGCCAGCAGATCCCGGCCCTTCTCTTCGAACCGCGTCTTTTCTTCTTCCAGGTGGTCACGGAGCTCAAGGACCTCGTCCCCCAGCTTCATCGCGGCCAGCATGACCACGTGGAGGTAGTTCGCCGTTCCGCCGGCCTTCTGGACCTCCCGTACCCTCTCATTCAGAAGGTCGCTCAGGCGCTCCATATGCGCCGCTGACCGCTCGGTCGCGACGGTGAGGGTATAGCCGGCGATGTGCACATCGAACCGCTCGCCCAACTCCTTCCACCCCTCAATTATACAATGAAGCCATTATAACTCAACGCTTTCGATGCGCGCCAATATCGTTTCAACCTTGTTGCGGATCTCCTCCCGTTCCTCCGTC
>CAYWOT010000212.1:0-4632 GCA_964459975.1 uncultured bacterium | reverse complement strand
GATGACGGACCAGCTGCCCGCAAATCCCCCCAGCGGAAGGACCCAGGACCACCACCAGGGCTAGCGCAACCAGTCGCACCGGACCCATGTCGCGCGGGGACCGGTATATTGCAAAGAAGGAAAATCCATGGGCGTCGCGATCAAGACGGACGAGTCTCATATCGGCGTTCTTGATCCTATGGAATCCTCCTTGGGAGGGCCGGTTCGCCCCGCCGTGATATGGAGTTTAGGGGTCGATCCTTAAGCGAAACTTAAGGTTGGGTCAAATCGTTCAGATCTCCGCAGCCATCGCTTCTTGCGCATTCACTGCATAGGGCGCAGGAACGCATCCGGAGCACGATCCAGTCTCGTTCATGACCGCGCCGGGCGTACGGGTGTCCGCTCACCACGCATCGAGAAGGGTATCGGACGCTCCGACCGGGGAGAGCCTGCGAACCAGCCCGCTGCGGGACGAATCCCGCACAACTCAATATGTCGCAAGCCGGCACGGGATCAGAAACGGGTCTTGAGGCCGACGACCATTCCGTGCGGAAGCAGTTCGACGAAGATCGGCGTCTTCCGGCTATGGGCGTACCACCCCGCGAGACCTCCGACCGCCCAACCGGCGAGAACATCGGTCTGCCAGTGCGCCCGGGCCTTCAGGCGCCCCACACCCACGTATACCGGGATCAGGAGCAGCCCGTAGACATACGGATGGTCCTTCCTGTACTCCAGCACGAACGGAGTGACCAATGACGCGGCCTGTGCCGCCTCACCGCTCGGAAAACTGTAGTTCGAGCCGCCGGAAAACCATTGGTTGGGGTTGTCCGTTTCGCTGGGCCGCTTCCGGGTGAACACGTACTTCATCGCCGTAGCCGTACCGCCCGCCAGGACTTGCGAGTCCAACGTCTGCCACAGGGTCCTGCCAAGCCGGGACCCCGAACCCTCCCACAACGCCCCTCCGAGATCCGCGATGCTAAGAGCGTCCATCAATCCCCGATAGACGTTGGGGTTCCAGGGGCCCGACTCGTTCTGATGGATCCTATGATCGATGACGGACCAGCCGCCCGCATATCCCACGGCGGGAAGAGTCAGAACCAGCACCAGCGCAACCAGCCGCACCGGCAAGAGCAATCTTGCGGCCGTTCCAATGACCGCCGAGGTAGCGTTCGACGCAGGCGGCTTCTCCCGCCATCTGCCCGCAGAGATCGCGCACCGAACGGATTCCAAGTGCGCCGGTGGCATGTCGCGCGGGGAGCGGTTTATGGCGAAGGAGGAAGATCCAAGGACGTCGCGATCATGGAGGTCGAGCGTCGTGTCGGCGATCTTGGTCCCCATGGAATCCTCCTTCGGCAGGGCAGTTCATCCCGCAGCGATAGGAAGTTTACGGGGTCGTACCTTAAGCCAGACTTAAGGCGGGCAACTTCATAGGCCGGGTCCGGCCAGCCATCGCTTCTTGCACCGTGACGGCATATGGCGCAGGAGCACATCCGATGGGCGATCCCGTGTCGCCCACAACTGCGTCAAGGGGCACGGGCGGCCGTTCAGCAAGTATTTGGAAGGGGATCGGAAACCCCGAGCGGGGAATTCGTGGGGTTCTTTCGGGTTGGCCGCCCGCCTTAAGGCTGGCTTAAGCATCCCTCTTGTAGAATCGGCGCCTGGAAGGACGAACCGGCCCGTAACCGGAACGACGAAGACAGGCGTCTACGGAGTGGAAGTGGTCGCCGGCAACTCCGTGCAGGATGTCAAGGTTGATACCCTCGACGCGAAGATCCTGAGTGTTCAGGCCGATCGCGAGGACAGGGCCGGACATGACGAGCCGGAGTCGGCAAGGGAGGATTGAAGGGTGATCGGCACCAATCCAGGGCAAAGGATGCCTATTTCGAAGACGGGCCGGATCAGCCGAAGGGGGGTTGTCGTGAGCATCGAGGTCACGGATTTGGGACTGGTCCTTCAGGGCCAGGTGGTCCTGAACGGGATTCGCATGAACATGCGGGAAGGAGAGATTTACGGGCTTCTGGGGGAAAACGGTGCGGGCAAGAGCTCGACGCTGGCGGTTGTGACCGGATTGCGACCCGCGAGCTCCGGCAGGGTGATCGTTCTCGGGTTGGATCCGATACGACAGCGCGCCGAGGTACACCGGGTGATCGGGGTCCTTTCCGAGCACGGTGGGTTCTACGGTTGGATGAGCGCCCACGACTCGCTCCGATGGTACGCAGAAATGCATAACATCCGGCTGCCGCAACGTGACGCGGAAGATCTGCTCAGCCGCGTAAGGCTCGATCCCGGGAATCGGAAACCGATCTGGACTTTCTCGCACGGCATGAAGCAACGCCTTGGATTGGCCCGGGCCATCCTGCATCGGCCGAAGCTGCTGATCCTGGATGAGCCGACCAACGGGTTGGACCCAAAGGGCCGCAAGGATATCCACGACTTGCTGCTGGATCTGAACCGGCGGGAAGGCGTCGGCGTCGTGCTCTGCACTCATCTCCTGGATGACGTGGAGCGGTTATGCAACCGGATCGGGGTCATCCACCGCGGGGAGACGCTGGCGGAGGGTCGCCTGGCGGATCTCGCGGCGCCCCGTGGCGGGCTCGAAGACTACTACTTGAATCTCGTGGGAACGGAGAACGCATCATGAGCCCGATCTGGTCCCTCGCACGCAAAGAGACCGAAGAGCTGCTTTCCACGGGCAGAGGTCTGGCGTGGCTCACGACCCTGACGGTGGTCCTCTCGATTTTGAGCTTGCTGCTGATCAGCAATACCGAGCTAAGCCTATTGGATAATGCCCAGGTCGTTTACATGGTGATGGGGACGGTCGTCGCGCTGGGCGGACTTCTGGCGGTGGTGTCCGGCAGCGACTCCTTTGCAGGGGAGCTGGAGCGCGGCACGCTCGTCCCGCTCTTGCTTGCGCCGCTTGGAACCGACGAGATCGTCCAGGGGAAGATGAGCGGGCAGCTCGCCGCCTGGGTCGTGACCTTGCTGTTGGGCCTCCCTTACCTTTGGGCGGTCGGTGGCACCGGTCAAAACCTTGCGCCGGCGATTCTCGCCCTGGCACTGTTCGGGACCCCGCTCGTCCTGGGATTCGGTTTTCTCTCGCTTGGCATGTCGGCGCGTTTCGGCAATGTCCGGACGGCGCTCTCGATCTCTCTGATCGCTCTGGCGCTGCTGGCGAGCCCCGTCCTTCTCGGGCCTGGCCTGCGCCAAAGTACGATCGGCAGGATGTTCGACGCCGTGAACCCGTTTTCCGCGGTGCTCAACAGCTTCGACAGTATCGTGATCGACTCGCAAACCTTCCTCGCGCAGGGAGTCCGGTTCGCTGTCGTGCTCGTCTGGTTCTTTCTGGCAATGGCGTTTGCCGGACGCAGCGCGCGGAATATGAAGATGTAGGAGGGGCCGATGAAGGCCGCCACTTTTGCTCGATACGTCCTCGTACTTGCCTTGCTGGTTGTTCCCGTCGCGGCGTCGGCAGCTCTTCCGCTGGAGATCGCGCTCTTCCCCGACGGAAGAAATCCGGCCTCTCCGCGAATGGGCGACCGGCTGACCTTTCACAGCGTCATACGGGCCACGGGAAATGTCCCTGCGCAAGGAGTGGTCGCATGGATCAGCCTGATTCGGGTCGATTCCGGTCACGAACAGCCGGTAGATCTGGAGGATTGGAGCGCGCTCAAGGCCGTGACGCGGGCATCCGTCTCATCGGGAGATCGGATCCAAACAGACTGGCCGATGCGGCTGATCCAGGCCGGCGATTACCGGGTTGTCGTAAGTGCCGTTTCGCGCGGCGCCGATCGCGTGGTGACCAGTCCGTTTGCGGATTTCCATGTCCGCCGCAAGCCGGTCGTCGAATCGCGCAGAATCCTTCCGGTCGCCCTTGGCATGCCGTTTCTGATGGGAGGGCTCGTCCTCGTTCGTCGGGCCCGGAAGAGATAGAATCGAGAGGTCGGAACATATCGCGCCAGGAGCTCCGAACCCTTGTTTTCCCCTTCAAGAATGCGGGGAACACTTCGATGCGGGGGACGCCACATGCGCCTGTTGCTCGTGGAAGATGATCCGATGATCGGGGAAAGCGTGCGACAAGGACTGCGGCAGGACGGCTTCACCGTGGACTGGGTCCGCGACGGCGGGAACGCGGACCTGGCTCTCGCCACGGAGAATTATGTGCTCCTGCTGCTGGATCTCGGGCTGCCCAGGAAATCGGGCCTCGAACTGCTAGCCGGGTTGCGGGTCAGGGGTAACGGGATCCCCGTCCTGGTATTGACCGCCCGCGACACCATCGCGGATCGCGTCCGAGGTCTGGATGCCGGGGCGGACGATTACCTTGTGAAACCTTTCGACCTGAAGGAGTTGTCCGCGCGGATCCGTGCCCTGCTCAGGCGCCGGGCGGGCCGGTCTCAACCGAAGATCGAGTTTGGCGCGTTGTGGCTGGACCCGGTGACGCATGAGGCCAAATACCGCGGAGAGCCGGTGTCCCTGTCCGCCCGCGAATTCATGCTGCTGGTGGCGCTTCTGGAGAAACCGGGAGCGGTCCTGTCGCGGGCGCAACTGGAGGAGCGGTTGTACGGCTGGGGGGAGGAAGTGGAGAGCAACGCGGTCGAAGTACACATTCACAATCTGCGGAAGAAATTGAATGCCGGGATCATTCGGACCGTGAGG
>CAYWOT010000211.1:0-4632 GCA_964459975.1 uncultured bacterium | reverse complement strand
CCGACAATACCGTCTACACGGCGACCCTCACGACCGCGATCACCGACCTCGCCGGGAACCCGCTTGCAGACAACGTCGTCTGGTCGTTCACCACCGCGGCGCCGTCCTCGTCGGAATCGAGCAGCGACAACGGCGGGGGCTGCTCCGTCGCGGGCGGAAGCGGGGGCTTTGGGACCGGAGCCTCCCTTGCGCTTCTGACGCTTTTCCTCCTGTTTTTCGCCTCGAGACGCCGACGGGGCCGAAACCGAAGGTAAAGACCCTTCGGCCGATCGGCTTGGAAAAAGGGGGGGCGGCCGCCGACGGCCGCCCCCCTTCATTCTTCAAGGTCCCCCGACCGCAGGCGGCGCGGGGGATGAATCGGAACGGTTGCCCGGCGAATCGAAATGGCGGAAGGCGGTCGATGACGAAAGGGCGAAAGACCAGGAGACTCGGCGTCGTCCTCATCGGGATCGCGGCGGCGGTCGTGCTCGGCATTCTCGCGCTGTGGCGGTTCGTCGACGTCAACCGGTACAAGCCGGGGCTCGAGGCCGCCGCCTCCCGGGCCACCGGCCTTGACGTCCGGATCGGCGGCCCCATGCAGGTCGTCTTCTTTCCGCCGTTCGGCCTCTCGGTGTCCGACGTTCGAGTCGGGCGCGGCGGACACGACGTTCTCAAGATCGAGGAAGCCACGGCGGGACTACGCCTCTTCCCCCTCCTTTGGGGAGCCGCCCGCCTGCGCACCCTGGAGATCACCCGGCCGGAGCTCGTCGTCCGGCGGACGGGGCGAGGGCCCTTCGACTGGGATCGGTACGTCTCCGGTCCGCTGCGCAAGGCCCGTCAGGCCCTTCCCGGCGCGTTCGACCGCATCGAGCGGGTCACGGTTTCCGCGGGCAGCGTCTCCTACGCGGCAGCCCGCTCCCGCTCCGCCTCCGGCGCCCACGATATCTCTCTGGCCTTGCGGCAAGTCGCCTTCCCGGAAGCAGCGGCGGATCCGCTCCGCACGGTCTCCTTCCAAGGAGTGGGCAAGGCCGCAAGCGCAACCCTGGACGGCGTGGAGGTCACGGGGATCACGTTCAGCGTTCAGGCGAAGGACGGCAACTACAAGCTTGCGCCGGTGGGGTTCACCGTCTTCGGCGGGCCGGGTGACGCCAGCGGATGGCTCTCCGTGACGGAGAAGACGCCGCTGGGCCACATCACCGTCTCTCTTCCTGCCGCCCGTGCCGGCGAGCTGGCCGAAGCGGGCGGCGGGGAGCGCGGCCCCCTCGCGGGGACGCTCGCGTTTTCCGCGAGCCTGTTCGCCAAAGGAAATGGGCCGGAGGTCATGGCCCGGACGTTGACCGGCGACGTCTCCTGGAAGGGTTCGAATCTCGACGTCCGGGGCTTCGATCCCGACGCCCTGCTCTCCGGCGCGCCGCGAAACGGCCGTGCGATGGTGCGGGTGGCGGCCCTCCTGCTACCGGGGCCGCCGTTTTGGGGCGCCGCACGCGGTCTCGCGGGCCTTTTCGCCGTTCCCGCCGAAAGCGCAGCGCAGGGCCGGGTGGAGACGCTCGTGTCGAGCTGGACCGCCAAGGACGGAGTGTTCACGGCGAAGGACGTCGCTCTCGCTACGAAAACCGGACGGATCGCGCTCGCGGGCGGCGTCGACGTGGCCCGCAGGCGGTTCGACGGGCTGACCGCCGCCGTCGTGGACGCCTCGGGCTGCGCGGCGGCGAAAGCGGCGATCGACGGTCCCTTCCGCCAGCCCCGGATCGCGAAGCCGCCGCCGGCTGCGGGTCGCACATGCCCCCGCGGAGCGTCGATGCCGCAGCCGGGCAAGCCCGCCCCGGGAACCGGGTGCGAAGCGTTCTACGCGGGGGCGGTTCCCGCCCCGCATTGACCTCCGAGGCGCCTCTGCCGCAGCGCCCGGATCGACCTTCCCGAATCGAGGAAGGAGTTCCCGTATTGAGGAATACACTCCCCTGACAGGGAATCCCGGCGCCGGCTCCGTCGCCCGGGCGCGTCCATCTATTCGATTTGGCTGACTTCGTCGCTCCGCCCCCCCTTGGCATTCTCCTTGAACCCCGGCCCGGTGTTCGGCAACCATTTCGGAAGGGGAGGTCGAAAGAACATGAAGGCGCTACGATCCCGGTACTCTGGCGTTTTGTTGGCGCTCGTCGCAAGTCTCTTTATCTTCGGAGGGATCGCGGAGGCCGCGTGGCCCACCAGGCCGGTCGAATTCGTGATCCCCGCCGGCGTGGGGGGAGGGGCGGACCAGTACGCCCGGTTCCTGATCGGCGTGAACGTAAAGAGCCACTTGATTCCGAAGCCGATCATCCCGGTCAACCTGGACGGGGGTGCCGGGGCCGTGGCCATGGCGTCGGTGCTGAGGCAGAAGGGAAACGGACATCAGATGATGATCACCCTGAACGCCTTCATCACGACCCCGCTGTTCCAGAAGCTGCCCTTCACTTTTCGAAACTTCACGCCGATCGCGCTCCTGGCGTTGGACAACTTCCCCCTCTGGGTCCACAAGGACAGCCCCTACAAGAACTGGAACGACTTCTTGACCGCGGCCCGGGACAGGTCGATCACGGTCTGCGGAACGGGCTCCAAACAGGAAGACGAAATCGTCTTCCGGGCCATCGAGAAGATCGGCCAGACGAAGCCTTTCAAGTACGTCCCCTTCAAGGGCGGCGGCGACGTGGCCCAAAACCTGGTGGGCAAGCATTGCGAGGCCACGGTGAACCAGGTAAGCGAGGCGGGCATGTTCTACCCCGACTTCCTGCGCCCCCTGGTCGTGTTCCAGGATCAGCGGCTCGCCATTCCGGGCTACGAGAACGTCCCCACCGCCAAGGAGCTCGGCTTCGACTTCAGCTACGAAATGATGCGGGCGATCTTCGCGCCGCCGGGCATTTCCGAGGAGGCCAAGAACGGATTGACCGAGCTGGCGCGGAAAATGTCCCAAGATCCCGAGTGGCTCGGTTTCGCCAAGAAGGCGGGCTTAAGGACGGAATTCATCACCGGGGCCGAACTCACCCGGTTCTGCGAAACCTACGAGAAAAAGCACGCCGACATCATGAAGGCGCAGGGCTGGATCAAGTAGCGCCGACTAAAGGCCCGACCTTCCGAACCCCCGTTGCGCCGCCGGGACCACCTCCCCCGGCGGCGCCGGGGGGACCGTTCCGGTACCGTTCCGGTCCGGCCTTTTCTTCTTTAAGGGTCGTCTCCGGCGGAATCATCGTGCGGGAGCGTCCGCCGGGAAGCTCCCCTCCCCTGCGATTCCACTTCGATTCCATACTTCTTGATCTTGGCGAGAAGGGCGACGCGCGAGATTCCCAGCACGGCCGCCGCCGCCGTCCGGTTTCCTCCCGCGTGTTCGAGCACGCTGCGGATGTGCTCCGCTTCGAGCGCGGCGAGCGTCTTGCGGACCTCCCCGGGGACCGGAGGCTCCGCCGGGGCGACCGCCTTGACGACGTACGGCGGCAGGCTGCGCCGGGTCAGGGCGCGGCCGGTTTCCAGCACCACCGCGCTCGCGATGATGTTTTCCAACTCCCGCACGTTTCCCGGATAGGCGTACGCCTCGAGAAGGCTCATCACGTCGTCGGAGATCCCGGCGATCGTCTTGTCGTTGAGCATGCCGTGCTTCTCCAGGAAATGGCGGGCGAGCAGCTCCACGTCGCCTTTTCGCTCGCGGAGGGGCAACAGGTAGATCGAGCTGATGTTGAGGCGGTAGTACAGGTCCCTGCGGAACCGCCCGTGCGCGATTTCCACCTCCAGGTTCTTGTTCGTCGAGGCGATGATCCGGACGTCCGCGCCCCTCTCCCGGGTGGAGCCCAGCCGGAAGTACTCCCCGCTCTGGAGGACCCGCAGGAGCTTCGACTGCACCGGCAGCTCGAGCTCGCCGATCTCGTCGAGAAACAGGGTGCCGCCGTCCGCCTCCTCGAACAGCCCGACCTTCTCCCCTGCGGCCCCGGTGAAGGCCCCCTTGTCGTGCCCGAAGAATTCCGACGCGAACAGCTCGGAGGCGAACGTGCCCGCGTTCACGGCGACGAACCGCGCGGCGCGGCGCCGTCCGATCCGGTGGATGGCCCGCGCCACAAGTTCCTTTCCGGTGCCGCTTTCCCCCCAGATGAGCACGTTGTTGTCGCTCGCCGCGATCTGCTCGACCTTGCGGAGCGTGCGCAGGAACTTACCGTCCTGGGTCAGGATCCCCCGGAACTCCTCGTGATGCTCGAGGCCCTCCAGCCCGATGCGGTCCCGGAGCTGATCGATCTCCCCTCGCAGCCTGGACCGCTCGAGCGCCCGGTCCAGGGTGGTAAGCAGGCGGCTGTCGTCCACCGGCTTGCAGAGGTAGTCGTAGGCGCCCATCTTCATCGACTCGACGGCGAGCTCCACATCCTCCACCCCGGTGATGATGACGACCTCCGTCTCGGGGTGCTCCCGGCGCACGTATTTCAGCACCTCCTTGCCGGGCACTCCGGGCATGTCCATGTCCAGGAGGAGCAGATCGAACCTTCCCGAATCGATCGTCTCGAACGCCTTCGTGCTGTCGGCGAGCGCCTCGACGTCGAAGCGCTCGGTTTGGAGGAGAAGCACCAGGAAGTAATTCAGGACCGCCTTGTCGTCGTCGATGACCAGGATGCGGTGCACGACTTAGCTCCGGGCCACGGGAAG
>CAYWOT010000210.1:2078-4633 GCA_964459975.1 uncultured bacterium | reverse complement strand
CGTTGAAGGACGCCATGAACGACGCGCTCCGGGACTGGGTAACGAACGTCCGCACCACCCACTACCTCATCGGGTCGACGGCGGGGCCGCACCCGTACCCGATGATGGTGCGCGACTTTCAATCCGTGATCGGAACGGAATGCGTCCGCCAGTTCCGGGGGCGGGAGGGTGGTCTTCCGTCGGCGGTGGTCGCCTGCGTGGGCGGCGGAAGCAACGCGCTGGGGATCTTCACGCCGTTTCTCCCGCGGACGAAGGTGCGGCTCGTGGGGGTGGAGGCCGGAGGTCTCGGCCTGGCGACGAAGCGGCACGGGGCGGCGCTCTGCGGGGGGAGCGTCGGCGTCCTGCACGGGAGCAAGTCGTTCGTGCTGCAGGACGCCGCGGGCCAGATCCGCGAGGCGCACTCCGTCTCCGCCGGTCTCGACTATCCCGGCGTCGGGCCGGAGCACGCGTATCTCAAAGCCACCGGCCGCTGCCGCTACGTCACGGTCACGGACCGGGAGGCGCTTCAGGCCTTCGATCTTCTCGCCCGCTGCGAAGGAATCCTTCCGGCCCTCGAATCATCGCACGCGGTCGCGTACGGGTTTCGGCTGGCGGGAATGCTGCGCAGGACCGAGTCGGTCGTGATCAACCTGTCGGGCAGGGGAGACAAGGACCTCGGGATCGTCGGGGCGGAGAAGGAGCGCGGCCATGCCCCGCATTGAGGCGGCCTTTCGCCGCCTTCGAAGCGCCGGCGAAAAGGGGCTCGTCGTTTATCTCACGGCGGGCGACCCGGGCGCGCGGGAGTCTCTCGCCTATTTCCGAGCGGCGGCGGACGGGGGAGCGGACCTTCTCGAGGTGGGGATCCCGTTTTCCGACCCGATGGCGGACGGTCCCACGATCCAGGCCGCGTCCGCGCGCGCGCTCGGCCGGAACATGACGCCGGCGAAGGCCCTGTCTCTCGTCTCCTCCTTCCGGAGGACCCACGACACGCCGGTGGTGGTCTTCGGGTACTTCAACCCGTTTTTGCAGTACGGGGTCCGGGCGTTCTGCCGCGACGCCCGCCAGGCCGGGGTGGACGGGGTCCTGGTGGTCGACCTGCCGCTGGAGGAAGCCGCCGAAATGGCTCCGGAGGCGAAGCGGTCGGGACTGGACTGGATCCCGCTCGTGGCGCCGACGAGCGGAGAAGACAGGATCCGCAATGCGGCGGCCGTCGGCTCCGGCTTTCTGTACCTGATCTCGGTCACGGGGATCACGGGAGTGCGGAAATCGCTTCCTCGCGAACTGGCGGGATGGACGCGAACGGTCAAGGCGCGGACCACCCTGCCCGTCGCCGTCGGGTTCGGGATCTCCCGTCCCCGGATGGCGCGTGCCGCGGCCTCCCTGGCGGACGCAGCGGTGGTCGGAAGCGCGTGCGTGAACCTGGTGGCACGTCACGGGGCCTCCCCGAGCGGGCCGGACGCTTTGCGCCGGTTCGTCCAATCCCTCAAGCGGGCGATGAGGTGACGTCGATGGCGATTCGACTGTTCCGAAAAAAGGAAGAGGGGGAAAGGCGGATCAAGACTCCCGAGGGAATGTGGATCAAGTGCGACGGGTGCCAGGAGATCATCTATCGGGCCGAGGTCGAGCGCAACCTGAACGTCTGCCCGAAGTGCAGCCACCATTTCCGGATTCCCGCCCTGGAGCGGATCCGCTTCGTCGTCGACGAGGGGAGTTTCCGGGAGTTCGGCGAGGATCTCGAATCCGTGGACATGTTGAGTTTCACGGACACGAAGAAGTACACCGACCGGCTCCGGGAAGCCAAGAAAAAGACGGGGCGCAAGGAGGCGCTGATCACCGGCACCGCGCGGATCGGCGGAATCGACGTCGTCCTGGGGGTGCTGGACTTCGATTTTCTCGGCGGGTCGATGGGCTGCGTGGTCGGGGAGAAGGTCACGATGGCCGCGGAAAAGGCGCTGGAGCGGAAGCTTCCGCTCGTTCTTTTCAGCGCTTCCGGCGGGGCGAGAATGCAGGAGGGCACGCTTTCCCTGATGCAGATGGCGAAAAGCAGCGCGGCCCTGGCGCGCCTTTCGGACGCGAAGATTCCGTTCATCAGCGTGATGACCGATCCGACGACCGGCGGGGTCGCGGCGAGCTTCGCCATGCTGGGCGACGTCATCCTCTCGGAGCCGGGCGCCCTCATCGGGTTTGCCGGCCCCCGCGTGATCGAGCAGACGATCAAGCAAAAGCTGCCGGAGGGTTTCCAGCGCGCCGAATTTCTCCTGGAACACGGGATGGTGGACATCATCGTCGACCGCACGAAGCTGAAAGGCACCCTGACGCAGATTCTCCGGTTCCTGGAGATCCCCGCCGCGCAATGAACCGGCCGATGGGGCCCCGGGGACCGCAGGGAATCCGCCCGGGTCTCGAGCGCATTCGCGCCGCGTTCGGGATGACCGGGCACCCCCAGCGGTCCTTCCGCGCGGTTCACATCGCGGGCACGAACGGCAAAGGCTCGACGGCATGTTTCGCGGACGCGATCCTCAGGCGGACGCTCGCGGAAACGGTCGGCCTCTACACGTCGCCCCACCTCCTGGCGC
>CAYWOT010000210.1:0-2068 GCA_964459975.1 uncultured bacterium | reverse complement strand
TCACTCCGGCCGCGTTCGCCCGGTCCGCAGGTCGCGCCGCCTCCCTGTCCCGGGAGGTCGCCGCGGCGACCGGGGAGCCGCTATCCTACTTCGAGGCGATGACCTGGATGGCCTTCGACTGGTTCCGGCGCCGGGCGGCGTCCCTGGCGGTCGTGGAAACCGGCCTCGGGGGGCGCTGGGACGCTACGAACGTGTGCGTCCCCGAGGTGTCGGTCATCACGACCGTGGCCCGGGACCACGTGGAATGGCTCGGGCGGACCCTGCCGGACATCGCGTTCGAGAAGGCGGGGATCGTGCGGCACAGGACGCCCGTGGTCGCGGGTGATCTCGGCGCCGCCGCCCGGCGGGTCGTCGAGGCGGCTGCGCGTCGTGGCCGGTCTTCGATTTGGGAGATGGGCCGCGACCTGCGCTGGGAGGAGGACGGGCGGGGCCGGCTGTCCTTTCACGTGCCGGGCGTGTCGGTCCGTGGAGTTCGCCTCCGGGCGCCGGGGATCTTCCAGCGCCACAACGCGCTTCTGGCGTGCGCCGCCGCCTGGGTGGTCGCCCGGGACCGGGATTGCACGGGAAGGGGATTCGAGCGCGCCGCGCGCGGCGCCCTTTCGGACGCCGTGTGGCCCGGCCGGTTCACGCGGCTTCCGGGGAGGCGCAACGCGGGCGCGTGGGTCGACGGCGCGCACAATCCGTCGGCTGCGCGAGCGCTCGCGGCGGAACTGGCGAGACTGGCCGGAGGAGGAAAGGCACGGCGGACGGTAGCCATCTGGAGCATGCTCGCCGACAAGGACATTCGCGGCTTCGTCCGGACGATCGCACCGGTCCTCGACGGCGTCGTCGCCTACCCGCTCGGGGATGAACGGGGCGCGGCCCTGCCTGCTCTCTCGGCCGCCTTGGCGGGTGCGGGGGTCGCGGGGCGCAAGGCGGAAACCTTTCCGGAAGCCTGGGAAACGGCGCGACGGTGGGCGGGAAGGAGGGGAGTGACAATCGTGTGCGGATCCCTCATGGTGGCAGCGGACGCATACCGCTTTCGCGTGGGGAGCATTCCGTGATCTTCCGGCCATACCGGACGGCCGCCCTGGCCGCATGCGTCGTCGTCGGAGCCGCGCTTTTCGGGGGGGGACGCGCCGTGGGGGCCGAAATCCACGGGTTTCCGCTGGGGCAAGGCGCGCGGCAGGGCGCGAGCGGTCTGTCTCCGGACATCCCGGTGACGCTCTCGGCGGACCGCATCGCCTACGACGAGAAGACCGGTGTCGCCGTGGCCGAGGGCCACGTCTCGCTTGGGTTCGGAAAACGGACGATCCGGGCGGACCGGATCCGCTACGACGCGAAATCCGGCGAAGCGGAGTTTTCGGGCAACGTCCATTACGAGATGGAGGGCGACGAGTTTTCGTTCGACCGGATCGTGCTCAACCTGCGGACGGAGCTGGGCACTCTGTACAACGGGAGGATCCGGATCCGGCAGAACAACTTCCAGATCGCGAGCGAGCGGTTCGAGAAGACGGGCAGGCAATCCTTCGTGCTCCGGAAGGGAGAGGTCACGACTTGCCCGTGCGAGCGGAAGCCGGACTGGAAATTCAGCGTGGGGAAATCCAAGGTGGCCTTGAACGGCTACGCCCTGGCGCGGGACGTGACCTTCCGGATCCGGAACGTTCCGGTCCTCTGGTTCCCGTGGGCGGCGTTTCCCGTCAAGCTGACGAGGCAGAGCGGCTTCCTGCTGCCGACGTTTTCGCACAGTACGACGCGGGGGTATTCGATCGAGCTGCCCTATTACTGGGCGATCAACCGGTGGAGCGACGCGACCCTGACGCTGGACGCGATGAGCCGGAGGGGGTACCGGCCGGAGGCGGAATATCGGTTCGTGCTCAACGATGCCTCCGAAGGCGCGGTGCGGGCAACCGCCTACTGGGACCGCGTGACGCAGGACACGCGATACCGGTTCTACGGCGAGAACCGGTTCCGGTACGCGGACCGCTTCACCCTGAACGCAGGCTGGGACATTGCGTCCGACGACCAGTATTACGTCGATCTGGTGGACAAGGACATCCTGAGGACGGCGCGGAACGTGGCATCACGG
>CAYWOT010000209.1:0-4657 GCA_964459975.1 uncultured bacterium | reverse complement strand
TCCTGCATTTCGGGGGGACCCGGCTCATCAACAGCATCGGCATTTCGTTCATCCTGGGCATCGTGGAACGGATGCGGGAGCGGAACGGCATGCTGGCGTTCTGCTCTCTCAGCCGCATCAACCGGGAGGTCTTTCAGGTGACCGGGGTCTCCCGGTACGTGAGCGCGTTCAACTCGGAGGAAGAGGCCCTTGCGTTCTTCGCCCGGACCGTCTGAACCGGGGGTGCGCCGTCCCGACGGCGCGTACCCCGGGGGAACGCGCGCCCTCTTCAAGCTCCGGGCGTTGCGGGACATCACGCTGGGGCTCACGGAAGCCCGAGATTTCGACGAATCCCTCCGGCTCGCCCTCCTGGTCATCATGGGCACGTTTTCCATCCTCAAGGCCGTCCTCTTGCTCGAGGAGGACGGGGAGCTTCGGGCTCGGATCTCGCGGGGAGTGCCTCCGGGCGTTCCGCCGGTGCCGGCGTCGGACGGTCTGCTCCGGGCCTTGCGCCGGACCCGCAAGCCGATCTTCGTCGGACGCAAGGACGCCGCCTCCTCCGTGAGCGGGATGGTCGCCGCGGTGGAGGGTGCGGTCCCGGCGCTCACCGTCGGAATCGTCTGCCCCCTCCACGGGGAGAACGGGATCGTGGGGATCCTCCTGCTCGGACCCACGCTCGGGGGCAAGGAGCTCACCCCGAGGCAGCGCGACACCCTGGGCGTCATGACGTCGCTGCTCGCGGGCAGCGTCTCCAAGCACCGCGTGGCCTTGGAATTCTCCTCGCTCAACGACGTGCTGCGCCTTCAGGTGGAGGAGAACCGGCGGCTGACGTCCGGAATGCAGGAGATCTGCCTCGACACGATCCGCGCGTTCGCGACGGCGATCGAGGCGAAGGACCCGTACACGCGCGGGCATTCGGAGCGGGTGGCGCGGGTGGCCGGGGCGATCGCCCTGGGCCTTGGCATAGCGGAGCCGCAGGTGCAGGCGATCCGCATGGCGTCCATTCTGCACGACGTCGGCAAGATCGTCACGGACCGCGCCATTCTCAGCAAGCCGAGTGCGCTCACGCGGGCCGAGACGCTCGAGCTGCGGAAGCACCCGAAAACGAGCTACGATATCCTCTCGGAGATCCGGTTCCCGTATCCGGAGATCGCTCTGTTCGCCCGGCACCACCACGAGTGGGTGAACGGCCGCGGATACCCCGACGCGAAGCGCGGAGAGCAGATTCCGCTCGGAGCCCGCATCATCGCGGTGGCGGACGCCTTCGACGCGATGATGTCCGATCGACCGTACCGGAAGCGGCTTTCCCTGGTCGAGGCGCTCGCCGAGATCCGGGATCACGCCGGGCTCCATTTCGACGCGGACGTCTCCCGCGTCTTTTTCCTTCTCGTCCGCGACACTCTTTCGGGCCGGTCCGGAGGGATCGCCGACCTTCTGCCGGAGGGAAACGGCTTCCGCCCGTGCGACGCGATCGGATTTCTGGACTCGGTTCTTTCGAAGTCGTCCTAGCCTGCCAGAAGGGCCCGCAGCGACGCGATGGCCCGGTCGACATGCTCTTCGCAGTGGGGCTCCACGGTGAGCACGGGCTCCGTACCCGCACCGACCGCGGCGCGCAGGACGCCGCGGAGGTCGATCCGTCCCTCGCCCGCGGGCAGATGATCGTCCCGGAAGCCCCGGTTGTCGTGGATGTGCACCTCCCGAAGGGCGGGAGCGAACGCCTCCACCCAGCGCGGGGCCGCAAGGCGGGAAAAGAGGCCGGCATGGCCGGGATCGAGGCAGTACCCTATCCGGGAGGAGCCGACGGCCGCGCGGAGGCGCAGCAGGTGGTCCGGCACCTCGTCGAAGACATTTTCCAGGAGGATGTCGACGCCCGCTTCTTCCGCCGCCTCCGCCACTTCGGAAAACGTCCGGACGGCGGCCTCAAGCCATGCCTCCCCGTCGAAGTCGAAGAGCCAGTTCGAGAACCCGCCGTGCATCACTACCCCCAAGGGGCGGAAGGCGGGCGCGGCGGAAACGGCTTGGACCAGGCGGCGTACGGTGACGCGCCGGACCTCCTCGTCGTGGGCCCCGGGGCTCAAGTCCCGGAACGGCGCGTGAAAGGTGGCCGTGGGAACGCCGGCGGCGCGCAGCGATTCCGCGACCGTCTCCGCGCGTTCCGGAGTAAGGCGGTCGAGCGTGCTCCCGGAAAAGTAGATTTCGGGTCCCACCCCCGCCCGGGCGAGCCGGGCCGCCGTCCCCGGGCTCTCGAGCATGGGAAACGGGACCGTGCAGTGGATCGTCCAGGCCATCCGTTCCGCCCCTCCCTTTCGCTTCGGCGTCCGGGTGAAAATACCGTATCGGGCGACGCTGCGCAACGGGAGCGGCGCAGAAGTCGCCCCGCATGGAAATCCTTGACACGAGGGTGTATACTGCATACATTATCGGGCGGTTCGACGGGCGTTGCCGGCATTCCGACCGAGGTTCCTCCGTGCAGAAGCTGAAGATCCAGATCGACAATCACCTGACGCTGCGGGAAAAGATCGTGGAGACGATCCGCAGCGCCATCGTGAGCGGCCAGCTCCCGGCGGGCACGCGGGTCGCCGAGCCGGACCTCGCCGACAAGTTCGGCATCAGCCGCACCCCGATCCGCGAGGCCTTCCGACAGCTCGAGTCGGAGGGATTCATCACCGTCATTCCGCGAAAAGGGGCGATCGTGGCATCTCTCTCCCCGCGGGACATCGCCGAGTTCTACGATCTGAAGGCGGTCCTCGAGGGGTACGCGGCCCGGTCCGCCGTCGAGAAGCTCACCGAAAAGGACGTTGCGAAGATGGATGCGCTGAACCAGCAGATGGCGAACGCCGCCGCCCGGCGGGAGGTGCGGAAGGTCCTGGCGCTCCACAACGAGTTCCACGAGGTTTTCCTTGCGGCGTGCGGAAACGAAAAGCTCCAGACCATCGTCCAGAACCTGGTTCGGCAGTTCCAGCGGTTCCGGCTGATTCTGGCGATGCCGGGGCGCATCGAAGGCATCATCGAGCAGCACCGCGAGATCGTCGAGGCGTTCCGGAAGCGGGACGCCGCGCTGGTCGAATCCCTGGTCCAGAAAAACGCCCAGTACGGGAAGCAGATCCTGCTCCAGGAACTCGCCAAAGGGTAACCCCCCGGCATGCCCGCGCCGGACAGCATCCGTCGGATTCCCGCCGTCGCCTCGCTCCTGAAACACCCGGACGTCCGGACCCTCCTCGCGCGCCATCCGCGTGCCGTGGTCGTCGCCGCCGTCCGCAGGCTGCTCGACATGCGCCGCGGGGAAGTGTTGCGCGGGGAAGGGACGGGGCGCACGCGGGAGGACTTCGTTTCCGGCCTGGTCGCGGCCCTTCCCGCCGAGGTGGCCGCCGCCGAGCGGAGCTCGCTGCGGCGGGTGATCAACGCGACCGGGGTCGTGATCCACACCAACCTCGGCCGGGCGCCTTTGCCCGAGGAGGCGATCCGGGCCGTTTCGGAGACGGCCGCCGGATACTCCAACCTGGAGTTCGACCTGGGGGAAGGCGTCCGGTCCCGCCGGCTCGCGCACGTCGAGGCCGCGCTCCTCGCGCTCACGGGCGCCGAATCGGTGCACGTCGTCAACAACAACGCGGCGGCGGTGTTCCTGTGCGTCGCGGCGCTGGCGGCGGGGAGGGAAGTGATCGTGAGCCGGGGGGAGCTGGTCGAGATCGGAGGCTCCTTCCGCATTCCCGAGATCCTGGCCGCCGGCGGCGCGCGCCTGGTGGAAGTGGGAACGACCAACCGGACCCACCTCGCGGATTATGAGAGGGCGGTCGGCGGCGCGACGGCCCTGCTCCTCAAGGTCCACCGGTCCAATTTCCGCATCACGGGCTTTACCGAGGAGGTCCCGGCGAACGCGCTCGCCGCGCTCGGAAAGGAGCGGGGGATCCCGGTGATGGAGGACCTGGGATCCGGGGCGGCCTTCGATTTCGCGAAAGCCGGCATCCCCGGCACGCCCACGATCCGGCAGGCGCTGGAGCAGGGGCCCGGGATCGTCACCGTGAGCGGCGACAAGCTTCTCGGCGGGCCGCAGGCCGGAATCATCGCGGGCCGGAAGGAGTTGGTGGACCCGCTGAAACGGCATCCGCTCTCCCGGGCGCTGCGGGTCGACAAACTGTGCGTGGCCGCCCTGGCGGCGACCCTGCTGCTGTACGCCGACGAGCGTACGGCGTCCGCCCGCGTCCCGGTGCTCGCCATGCTCCTCGCCGGGCGGGACGCCGCCCGGTCTCGGGCCAAGAGGCTCGTCGCCCGGGTGCGGCGGGAGCAGGCCCGTTCGCGCGGGGCAAAGGGATCCGATCCCGGCGTCGGCGGCCTGGCGATGCGCGTCGAGGATTCCGTCTCCTCCCCGGGCGGGGGGGCGATGCCCGAGGTCGAGATCCCCACCGCGTGCGTTGCGGTGACGCATTCCCGCCTCCGGGCGGAGGAGCTGGACGAGCGGCTCCGGACGGGTGTCCACCCGGTGGTGGGCCGGGTCGCGAGGGGCCGGCTTCTCCTGGACATGCGGACGGTCGGAGAGGACGACGTGGCCGTGGTCGCGGACGCCCTCGCGGCCGCTTCGGGCGGAGCGCCCCCCCTTGATCGCGATTGACCGCGGGACCGCGGGCGGATAAAGTGGTTCGCGAAATCAGCGGCCGGGGGATCGATGCGTAACTCCGGAGTG
>CAYWOT010000208.1:0-4672 GCA_964459975.1 uncultured bacterium | reverse complement strand
GGGGATTCTTCGAGTTCGGATAGGAGGATTTGCCGCACTTGACGATGCCGTGCACGCACCGCAGGGTGTCCCAGTTCCCCCACCGCTGGCCGACGACGCCGGTCCGCCCGTACAAGGCAATCAGATCGGTCAGGTGCCTCTGGGCACCGTGGACCTGGGAGTATTCCAGGAAGTTCCCCTTGCCCGAGACGTTGTCCCGCCAGTAGAGGCACGCGATGATGTTGAACGCCGAGATCGCGCCGCCCCAGTAGTCCATGATCCAGATGGTCTGCTTGGAGGGCATGCCGCCGTATTCCTTGTGCCATCCGGTCACCGAGAAGCAGCCGCCCTGGGCCTGCCCCAGGATGTCATAGGAAGCGCGGTTGCGCCCCGGCCCCCATCCGCCGAAGCCTCCCATCCACTGGTAGACGATGCGCGGGTTGACCTGCGCATGCTGCCGGTAGCCGATTCCCCACCGGTCGAACGTGCCCGCCCGGTAGTTTTCCGAGACGGTGTCGCTCTTGGCGGCAAGCCGCTTCATGATCTGGATCGCTTCCGGCTTGTGGAAATCGAGGGAAATGAAGTACTCGTTGGGGTTGGCGCCGAAGAAGCCCAGGCCCGTTCCCTTGTCCGGCATCCAGCGGGAAAGGGGATAGAGGAAGGGCTCGTTGAACGGCGTCGTGTGCCGCATCGGCTCCCCGCGCTTGGGGAGCTCGACCTTGATCGTCTCCGCGCCGAGCTCCGCGAGGTAGGCGGCGTTGGACGGACCGAGAATGTATTGGGTCGTCGAGATCGACCGGATGCCCTTGAGCACTTCGGGCTTCTCGTAGCGCTTGTCCGTGTTGAACACGGTGCGACAGAAATCCTCGAAGGTCATGTCCTTGAGAGATTTGCTCACCGCCATCAGATGGTCCCTCCCTTCCTCAGCTTGGCCAGGCTTTCGCGGTTGAGACCGGCGAGGCGGCGGTACACCTCCTCGTTGTCCTGGCCGACCGTGCGGCCGATCCACTTGATCCGGCCCGGGGTGTTCATCCCGATGAAGCTGGAGGCACCCAGCAGGACCTTCCCGTAATTGAGATCATCGACCATCTCGATGTGCCCGCGGTACTTGTAGTGCGGGAACTCGCACACCTCGTCGAGGAAGGAGACGCCTCCGGAGGCCACCTCTTCCTCCTGGAGCGCCCTTTCGGCTTCCGACCGGGTCTTGTCCTTGGTCCACTCGCACATCGTGGTATAGGTCTCGACCTGCGCGTAGTGCGGGAGCCGGTCGGTGACCACGCGCAGCTTCGGGTCTTCGCAGATGTGCTGCTCGAGCTCGGGCTTGTCCTTGCCCACCGTCCGCCAGATCCGGAACCAGAGGCGGTCGTGGCCGCCGCCGACCATGATCTGCCCATCGGCGCACGGGTTGACGGCGTAGATGTTGATCGCCAGGTCCCAGTTCCCGTAGCGCGGCCGGATGGATCCGTCCATCCCGTACCAGGCCCAGTTGTAGTCGATGATCCGCATGACGCCCTCGGCGCCCGTCGCTTCGACGAACTGGCCCTTCCCGAGGAACCGCTCCCGGGAGTACAGGGCCGCCATCGCGGCCATCGCCGCGAACGTGCCGCCGACCTGGTCGGCCATCCACCAACCGGAACGGGTCGGAGTTCCCCCGAACGAATCCGGAGCACCGGTGCCGTGCGTGAACCCCATGGCGTTCTGCGCGGTCGGATCGAGGTTGCCGGGGTCGTCCTTGAGCGGCCCCCACTGGCCCCGCTGCCCGACCCACAGGTAGATCAAACGCGGGTTGATTTCAGAGAGCTGCCGGTAGCCGATCCCGAGCTTGTCGAAATGACCCGGAGGTGCGTTCTCGATCAGGATGTCGACCTGCGGAATGATCTTCTTGAGGAGTTCCTGCCCCTCCTTCTTCTCCAGGTCCAGCGTGACCGACAGCTTGTTGCGGGCCTCGGCGAGGAAGCGAACGCCGCACGGCTCCCCGTTCGCCGCCTTGAACATGTAATCCTCACGACCGAACGGCGAAAGCGTCCGGAGCGGGTCGCCCCCCGGAGGCTCGACCATGATGACCTCCGCCCCCAGCTCCGAAAAGTGCGACGAGCACCAGTGCCCGATGATCATGCCGCTCGTGCAGTCCAGGACGCGGATGCCGTCGAGCGACTCCGGCTTGTCCGCGTTGAACTGCTGGCGGACGGCGGACTCCACCCACAGGGCGTATTCCTTCCGCTTTTCGTCGACCCCCGCGTAGACCTCGTCGGGCGTGGGCGGCGGAATCGCGGGCCACGGTAGCACCTTGATCGTCGGCCGTTTCTTCTCGGTACGCCACTTTTCAGCCATTCTCCCCCTCCTTGAAAATTTTCCAAGCCAAAGCGAATGTCGCTCCCGCCGCGCGCGGCAGGTCCTTTCTCGAACCCCGAAAGATTCTCCCCCCTGTAAGCTCCCTCCTTTCCGTCATCCCGGTACGGACGAAGAAGCCCCGCTGCTTTCCGAAGCGTACGAGCCCTACGGAACCGGGTCGATAGATCAGGAATTTTCGCCGGGCCTTGAGGAACGCTTTAGAAATATGTTTTATTCTATATCTTCCCGATCGCAGCGCTGTCAAGAAGAATTTCAATTTTAAAACCTATTTTTGCCGTTTGAGGATCATGTGGCTGCCCACGGTACCGTAGGCAACGCCATCACGGTTGGGAGCGATGAGCGGGATCGAGGAAACCAGTTCCCAGCCTTCCCTGCCCGCTTCGTGCAGCCAGTCCATGTCGGCGGCCAGCCCCTCGGGCGTTTCCCGGAACATCACCATTTTTTCCATGTATTCTAAAACCATAGATTATCCCTCCTCCCCTTTGGTTTCAGCCGCAACGCCCGTCGCCTCGGCGATCGTCCTACGGATCTCCTCCAAGATCTCCTGCGCCTGCCCTTCCCCGGCAGCCGCCATCCGCAGGGCGAAAATCGTCACGTCGTCATAGAGACGGCGGACGGCGGTACCGTCATCCTTCGCCCCCAAGGTCTTCAGGATCGACCCGTGGCTGAGGCGAAAGGCCTCCGTCGTCAGGAGCGCGATCTGCCGGCCGGCGTCGCCCAACTCGCGGGGCGAGGCCGCGTGCAGAAACCGGGCGAGATGGCGCGCCATCATGGCGGAGTCCATCCGTGCGTTGTCTTCCCGCAGGAGGCGCAGCTTCTCCTCCTCGGGCATGAGCTTCCAGACGACGAAGGAGACCGGCGGCGTCATGACCATCCGGCCCGTGCCGTAACGGTCCACGAAATCGGTGATCACCCGGTCGGACACGGAGCCGGCGACGGCCAGGATCAGGTCGCGGAGGCCCTTGGCCGGGATTTCATAGAATGCCGGATACTGGGACAGGTACGGCGTGATGATTTCCCGGATCTCCTCGGTGGTCAGGAGGTCCACGTGGACGAGAGCCGAAAGCCGCAGGTCCTTCAGGGACATCGTCTCCAGGGTCTTGCGCAGCTCCCGCAGCGCCCAGCCGGGCGGGGCCTCCCGGGGGTACCGCTCCATCTCCGGGCCGAGCAGCGCCTCCGGATCCGCCGGCAGCCGCGCGACGGAAGCCGCCGCGGCGCGGATCCGGGCCAGGACCGCCTCGCATCCCGGAGTCGACTGTTCCCTGACCGCGGCCGTAACCAGGGGGGCGATCTCCCGAACTGCGGCGCGAAGGTCGTCGGGGGGAATGTCCGCAAGCCGGTCCAGCAAGTCGAAATAGAGGGCGAACTCCAGGACCCCCTCGTTGAACCCGGGGTCGGACAGCATGTAGGGCCGAAACAGCATGGCCGTTCGCGCGATCTCGCGGCGCAGCTGCAGGGGCGCGACGGAGTCCAGATGCGCCGCGATCCTGGGCCATTTCTCGCGGAGGGCCATTTCCTGATACTCTTCCTGAGTGAGATACGGGGGAACGAAACGCTCCCCCTCCCGTTTCTTTTCGCCGAGCTCGGCGAGCGCGCACTCGGTGTACGCCGGGACGAATTCGCGGGCGAACGCCCGCAGCTCCTCCTCGGACCGGTATTCCGTGTAGTTCCCGAGGAGCTTCCGGCGCGCATCCTCGTCGAGGCAGTCCCCGAAGATCCGCATCGTGAAGCGAAGTTCGCGTTCTCCGAGGCGGTCCAGATTCGCAACGATGTTGTCGTTCCGGTCCGCCAAGCGTCGCCCCACCAGCTCGACGTAGGAGTCGACCATCGCCTTTAAGGCTCCGCGCAGGGACCGAACATCTCCTTGACCCTGCGGAGGAACGTCTCCCGCTGCTCCTTCGGAAAATCCCACGTGACCGAGATCATCGCGCCGGAAAAATCGTACTCTCCCTCCTCTCCGCCGTCGCACGCCCCCCCCTTGACGATCTGCGGATCCGAGGCGGGCGGCCCCAGAAAGGCGGAAACCGCCCGAACGAGATTCTCCCCTTCCGCGCTCGACACCGTCTGGAACGTGCACCACGTGGAGACGACCGAGACGAAGCACGGAAGGGAGCCGTCCCCGTTCCACGAAACGAGGGCGTCGAGATTCCATTGGGCGGGTGAAGATCGGAGCGAGGCCTTTCGACAGGTCAGGGACAACGGGTCCTCCTGGGACGAACGGGATGAAATCGGCGGGAGCCGAGGCCCCGCGCCGGACCGGCCTGCCTGAAACGAAACGGGAAAAGGGAGAAGCGACGCCCCCGCCGGGTCACGACCCGGTTCCGGCCCCGTCGACCACGGG
>CAYWOT010000207.1:0-4688 GCA_964459975.1 uncultured bacterium | reverse complement strand
GCGGAAGAAGGCGGAAAGCGCCGGCCGGGCGCTTGAGGAAAAAGAGGAACAGCTTCAGCAGGCCCAGAAGATGGAGGCGGTAGGAAGGCTTGCAGGGGGGATCGCCCACGACTTCAACAATTTCCTCACCGCGATCAACGGGTACAGCGACCTGGTGATCTCCCGCCTCAACGACGCGGACCCGTTGCGCATCGAGGTGGAAGAGATCCGGAAGGCCGGGGCGCGGGCGGCTGCCCTCGCGCGCCAGCTCCTGGCGTTCAGTCGCAAACAGGTCCTGCAGCCGAAGGTGCTCGATCTCAACTCCGTAATCTTCGGCGTGGGGGACATGCTGAAGCGGATCATCGGCGAGGACATCGATCTCAAGCTTTGCCTCGAAGAACAACTGGGTAGCATCAAGGCGGACCCCGGCCAGATCGAGCAGATCATCATGAACCTCGCGGTCAATTCCCGGGACGCCATGCCCGGAGGGGGCAGGCTCACCCTGGAGACGGCAAACCTCGAAATCCCGGAGGACTATGTTCGGGAGCAGGCCTTTGTGCAAGCCGGCCGGTATGTCGTTCTTGCGGTGTGCGACACCGGGTCGGGGATGGGCGAAGAGGCGAAAGCCCACCTCTTCGAACCGTTTTTCACGACGAAGGAAGTGGGGAAAGGAACGGGATTGGGGCTTGCAACGGTGTACGGGATCGTCAAGCAGAGCGGCGGGTACATCTGGTGCTATTCGGAGGTCGATCGGGGCACCTGTTTCAAGGTCTACTTTCCCCTCGTGGAGGGGAAAGCCGAGGCGATCCCGTTGCGGTCCACTCTCCCACCGAGCGCATTGCGAGGCACGGAGACGGTGCTGGTGGCGGAGGACGAGGACTCGGTGCGGCAGCTGGTTTGCAATATCCTCAGACCGCTGGGGTACACCGTGCTGCTGGCGCCCGATGGAGAAAAAGCTGTAGCCCTAAGCGAAAACCATGAAGGGCCGATCCAGCTCGTGGTGACCGATATCGTGATGCCTGGAATGACGGGACCGGAAGCTGCCAAAAAGATCACGGAGCAGCGCCCGGAGGTAAAGGTTCTCTTCATGTCGGGGTATTCGGGCGGCGCGATTACCTGTCAAGGAATGCTCATCGAGGGAGAATTTATCGAAAAACCGTTCGGCGTCGAACTTCTGGCGCAGAAAGTCCGGGACGCGTTGGATCGGTAAATTCCAAAGGTCGAGCCTGCGTCTCGCAAAGGGTTGCACGATCTTCCTCCTTTCTGATACTTGGTATCGCCCCCCAACCCCACGCCGTTATCCGTACCGTCGAGGGAACCGTCACGAAGGTTGGCGACAGCGACACAATCACGGTGGTGACCGCGGACGGAAGCAAACTCCGAATCCGCCTTTCTTTATGGAGTAGACGCCCCAGAGATTCGGCGCGGCGCGAAGCCGCACCGGGCACCCACGTCCATCGGTCGCGCACGCCGGTTAGGGAATGTTGCGTTATACTGAATGCAATCCATGCATAGACGGTCGTTTGCTCCCGGGCGGCGACGCGTGACGCTTCGTTCAGTAACCCAACCCCACCCTGACGCGCGGCATCACGGCAAGCGCAGACCCGTGGAGGCCCAAGCTCATGGCTCGTGTCCGCTGGAATCGTTTTCTGGCCCCTGTCTTGGCGGCCGCCCTGGCGGCATCGGCGGGCATCGCCGCCGCGAATGGCCACATGGCCATGGAACACAACGGCCCCGCCCATTTCCCCCCAACGCGCCAAGCCTACACCACCAATCACCTATTCCTGGTCAAGCTGGTCACGCTGCCCCGGCCGATCCCCTATCAGAAGTACTTCACGATCCGGTTCGAAGTCCATGACGGCCATCATCCGTCCCGGCGACTGAGCAACGTTACGCTGTCGATGTTCGCGGGCATGCGCCACGGCCTCAAGCGCGGTTTCGCCCACGGCATGGAGTCGTCGCCGAAGATCGCCGACAACGACGGCGTGTTCACGATCGAAGGCATGTACTTCCACATGATGGGCAGATGGACGCTGAAGGTCACCGTCGCGCACGCCGGGCAGAAGGGCATCGCATTCTTCGACCTTCCCTGCTGTGGACGATAATGCGGCGCCGAAGGGCATGCGCCCGGCTGATCCGACCGCTGGCATGGACGTTGGTGCTGGCGGTTCCCGCGCTGACCTGGCCCGCTCCGAAAGGCACACGGACGACATACACCCAGGCTGAGCTGGCCGCGATCCGGCGTCACGCGGCGGCGAGCACGCAACTGCCTCCGGATCCCACCGACCGGGTCTCCGACGATCCGCGCGCGGCCGCCCTGGGGCAATTTCTGTTCTTCGACCGGCGGCTGTCCGCCAACGGCAAGTTCTCCTGCGCCTCCTGCCACCGACCCTCCCTGGCATTCACCGACGGCCGTCGCTTCGCCAAGGCGCTCGGCGTCGACCCCCGCAACACCCCGACGCTGATCAACGCTGCCGATGACCGCTGGTTCTTCCGCGACGGCCGTGCCGACTCCATGTGGTCACAGACGCTGGACGTTATGGAGGATCCCCGCGAACTGGGCAACGACCGCCTGCATCTGGCCCATACCATCCACTCCGACGCCGAGCTGCGCCGCGCCTACGAATCGATCTTCGGCGAGTTGCCATCGCTGTCGGACCGGAGCCGTTTCCCCGCGCACGGCACGCCGAAGGCGCCCGGGCAATCGGACAAGGCCCGCGCATGGCGTCGGATGAGCGCGCCCGACCGCAAGGCGGTCGACCGCGTTTTCGCCGATGTCGGCAAGGCGCTGGAGGCCTACGAACGCCGACTGATCAGCCGCGACTCGCCGTTCGACCGCTTTGCCGAGGCGCTGCGCACAGGCGACACCGCCGGCAGGAAGCTGCTCTCGCCGGCGGCCCGGCGCGGTCTCAAGCTGTTCGTGGGAAACGCCCGCTGCGAGCTGTGTCATTCTGGCAAGGATTTCACCGACGGTGCGTTCCACAACGTCGGCCTGGCCACGCTCGCCGGCGAGGCTGCGGACACCGGCCGGGAAAAGGGTATCCGTGAGCTGCTGACGAGTCCATTCAACGCGGCCGGCTCCTACAGCGATGCTCCGCACGGCGAGACCGCGCAGCGCCTCGGCTTCCAGCCGTCACCGAAGTCCATGCGCGGCGCCTTCAAGACGCCGACGCTGCGCAACGTCGCGCTTACGGCGCCTTACTTTCACGACGGCCGCTTCGCGACCCTGAAGAAGGTGGTCGAAATCTATGCGAAGGGTCCGGCCAAGGACGCCAGGATCGTCGGCACTCGCGAACGCACCCTGGACCTTATCCCCCACCTGACGCCCGCCCAAGTGAACGACTTGGTGGCCTTTCTGAAGACCCTCAACAGCGAGCCGCTGCCGGCGGCGTTGACCAAACCGCCGGCCCATCCCTCGCCCGTCTCCCCCCCGTCGCCCGAACGTCCCCATTCGGGCTGAGACGCCTGCGCGTCGTCGCGGCGGAAAACAGGCGTGCCAATCCGGAAGAAAGCTGGTTCGTGTCGATTGAAGTTGCGAGGATCAGAGGCGACGAATGGCCCACAGATTCCAACGAGCGTTGTCCCCATAACTCCCTGGGGGACGCGACGCCAAAGGGATTTGCAGAAGACTGGCGTTTATCCCGGACCGCAAAAGCAGCGGGGATTCCAACCTAAAGAGTGTCCAAAGTCGGGGGCAAGTGTTTATCCGCGGAAATCCCCGCAAGCAACTGGTATGAATTCCAGGGGGGGGCAGGTCAGGGCGGCACCTTAAAGCATCTGATTACCCATCCCGCTCATCGTAAAATTACTGTGCGTCCAGGCCAGCACGGAAAGAAGGTTCCAGCAAGTTTACGCCGGTTGCGTGGAATTCGATATCGGTGTGGGGAGGCGTTCCCTTCCATGTCGATCCGCAAGGATTAAGGGTTGCTCTGACCCTGTGCGCGAAGGCGCCAGCCACCCAACGTTACGCCATTCTGATCGTGGTGCGGAGGTTAAAGCAGAAATTCGTAAGGGCTGTGCCGTGGAAGAAGAAAAGAACCCGAAAAAATTTCGGAACGCAATGCGCGATCCCTGGATCATCCTGGGCACACTGGGTGTTATTGTTCTGCTTGTCCTTACCGTGGTGACCGCAACGCGGCTTATCCGAAAAGCGAAAGAGCAAGCTGTCCTGGGTCCCGCTCCCGGATTTACGCTGCGCGACCAGCAAGGCAGGCTGACGTCGCTTGCGCAGTTTCGCGGCAAGATCGTGCTGCTGGCGTTCATCGATCCCGAGTGCCACCAACTATGCCCGCTGACAACGCAAAGCATGCTCGAAGCGGTCAAAATGCTGGGCCCACACGCGGCGTCCCAGGTGCAATTGCTTGGCGTGAACGCGAATCCGCGGAAAACAAGAGTCGCCGATGTGGTCGACTACACGCGCGCGCACGGGTTGCAGGGACGCTGGCGGTTTCTGACGGGGCCGGTCGCGCAACTGAAGCGCATCTGGCGCAGCTACGGGGTTTACGTCGCTGTGGTGAATGACGACATCGAGCATACGGCGGTGATCTATCTGATCGACAAGAGCGGGAATGAGCGCGTCGTCTACTCGACGCCGATGAGCTATGGGTCCATTGGCGACCAGGCGGAGATGCTCGCGCGAGGAGTCGCGCGATTGCTGCCCGATCACCCAAGCGTCGCCGTGTCAAACGCAACTTCCCCTCCACCTCAAG
>CAYWOT010000206.1:0-4738 GCA_964459975.1 uncultured bacterium | reverse complement strand
AAAAGTTGGTCGGAAGTATAACCCTGGAAGTGTCAAAGAAATGGGGAGAAGGTCAGGAATCGGCACCGCGGATCTGAATCGACGAAACGACGCGAAAACGTCGCTTGCGGATCCGGGGCCGGCGTGGTATTTTAACTTCAGTTCGAAATATCCCGAGACACAATCCTCTCCACAAGGGACCTTTCGAAGAAGCGGGCTCGCCGCCCTGCACGGGTGCTTGTAAGCTTCTCCTGAAATTTCACCATGCGGAAAAAACCGGACGGGGAGACAGCATGCTTCCCCGGGTGTGCTTGGAGAAAAACGTCAGGAGAAGAAGAGAACATGGCAGAACAGGGAATACCAGCGGGGAAAAGATCGTTCGAGTCGTTCGGGTTTTACCCTGAGATCCTTCGCGCCGTAGCGGAGAAGAACTACACCACCCCCACCCCCATCCAGGAGAAGGCAAAACCCGTCGTACTCGGCGGGAACGATCTCCTCGGATGTGCCCCGACCGGCACCGGGAAGACGGCCGCCTTTGCCCTCCCGATCCTTCAGCGTCTCCGGAAGACCCCTTGGCAGGGAACCGGTCGGCGGCCGATCCGCTCCCTCGTGCTGACGCCGACAAGAGAGCTGGCCTCCCAGATCGCGGAGAGTTTTGGGGCGTACGGCAGGCACACGGGCCTCCGGCACGCGATCGTGTTCGGCGGCGTAAGCCAGCAACCGCAGGCGCAATGGCTGGGGCGGGGGATCGACATTCTCGTGGCCACGCCCGGACGGCTGCTCGATCTCCTGTCGCAGGGGCTCGTCGACCTGGGGGCGGTCGAGGCGTTCGTCCTGGACGAGGCCGACCGGATGCTCGACATGGGGTTCATCCACGACATCCGGCGGATCATCGACCGACTGCCCGGGAAGCGGCAGACCCTGTTCTTTTCGGCCACGATGCCGAGGGAGATCCGGGGGCTTGCCGACAGCATCCTGCGCGACCCGGTCCGGGTGGCCGTAACGCCCGTGGCGACACCGGCCGAGGCCATAACGCAGCAGGTCCACTACGTGGAGAAATTGGAAAAGATCGATCTGCTCAAGCACCTGCTGGCCGGCCCTTCCATCAGGAACGCACTGGTCTTCACCCGCACCAAGCACGGGGCGGACAAGGTCGTCAGGCAGCTTGCCCGCCACAATGTCCGGGCCGAGGCGATCCACGGGAACAAGTCCCAAAACGCCCGGGAAAGGGCCCTGGGCAGCTTCAAGCGGGGCCAGACGCGGGTGCTCGTGGCGACCGACATCGCCGCTCGGGGGATCGACATCGCCTCCCTGTCTCACGTGATCAACTTCGATCTTCCCAACGAGCCGGAAAGCTACGTTCACCGGATCGGCCGCACGGGCCGGGCCGGCGCCACGGGCGTCGCCCTGTCCTTTTGCGCCTTCGAGGAGCGACCCTTCCTCGCCGGCATCGAAAGGCTCATCCGCAGGCATATTCCGGTGGCCGCGGGCAATCCCTTCCGCTCCGACCGAGCCGCCGGGGCGCCGGCGGAGCTCGACCTGCCGCGGGCCGACGGCGTGCGGGTCCCGTCCGCTGCCCGGGACACGGGAGTGTTCCGGCTGGGTCGATCGCAACGGGAGGCGAAGTGGGACGGCGGCTCGCGAGGGGGCTGGCGGGGCGTCCGCCGGACCGCGCGGTAGCCGGCTCTTCCGCGGCGATAGGGAAGACAACGATCGATGGGTTCCCCCGTCGATCCGTGATATCGTGAGATGTACGTCAATCGCCCGCAGTCAAAGAGATCCCGAGAATGTGCTCACGACCTCTTTTGCGGCCCTATCCGAAAAGGAGGTTGTATGAGCAAGAAGCTGTACGTCGGGAATCTTCCCTTTTCCGCCACGGAGGATTCGCTGAAGGAGGCCTTTTCGCAGTTCGGAACGGTGGAGTCGGTGAGCATCATCACGGATCGGTACACGGGACAGACCAAGGGGTTCGGGTTCATCGAGGTCTCGAGCAAGCAGGAAGCGGATGAAGCCGTCGCCAAGATGAACGGCGCGGAAATGGACGGAAGGACGCTCAAGGTGTCCGAGGCCCGTCCGCAGGAGCCCCGTGGCGGCGGGGGCGCGCGGCGCGGAGGCTTTGGCGGAGCCGGCCGGGGCGGCGGAGGCCGCTGGTAGCCGCTCGGCCCCGCATCGATCGATATCGTTCGGGGGCCATGGATGCCTCATGGCCCCCGGGATGACCTTTTCTCATGATAGAGTGCGTTCCGGGCGCTCTCCATGCATCCTCTTGCCTCACGCAAACGCCATGGTCGATCCGTAGAGGGAGACCTCCCACTTGAAGGCGAGCGGCAAGTCCATGTTTGCGAACCTGTCCCGGTGGAGAGCAACCCTCCGTGGAAAAGGATCGGCGCAAACGTTCGTGGGCGACGAACCGCCGCTGCGATCGGAACTGTTCACCGGCGAACAGATGAAGCAGCACGGAAAGACCCTGGCGGGCTTGCACAAGCTGGATCCGCGAAGGGCGAAGGATCGGCTGCTGGCTCGGTTGGCGGAGAATGAAGACGTTCTGATCAGAGCGTGCAACCTCCTGACGGAGGCGGTCAATGCGAATCGCCGGATCGCGCCGGCCGGGGAATGGCTTCTCGACAACTTCTACCTGATCGAAGAACAGATTCGCACGGCCCGGCGACACTTGCCGAAGGGGTACAGCCGGGAACTGCCTCGCCTGCGCTACGGCCCGTCGGCGGGACACCCCCGCGTGTACGACATCGCTCTGGAGACGATCTCGCACGGCGACGGACGGGTGGATCCGGAGACGCTCGACAGCTTCGTGGCGGCCTACCAGACGGTTACCTGCCTGAAGTTGGGCGAACTGTGGGCGATCCCGATCATGCTGCGCCTGGCGTTGATCGAGAATATCCGACGCGCCGGAGCGCGGATCGCCGCCGGAATGATCGAACGAAACCGCGCCGCCCGGTGGGCGGACCAGATGATGGAAACCGCCGAGAAGGACCCGAAGAGCCTGATCCTGGTGATCGCGGACATGGCGCGGTCGAGCCCGCCGATGGCGAGTTCGTTCGTCGCGGAATTCGCACGCCGGCTGCAGGGACAAAGCCCCGCCCTGGCGCTGCCGCTCACCTGGATCGAACAGCGACTTTCCGAGTCCGGCCTGACGATCGAGAAGATGGTGCGGTCGGAGAACCAGCAACAGGCTGCCGACCAGGTTTCCGTCAGCAACGGCATCGGCAGCCTCCGGTTTCTGGGGGCGATGGACTGGCGAGGGTTCGTGGAGAGGATGAGCGTCGTCGACCAGGTGTTGCGCGAGGATCCCGGCGGAGTTTACGGCAGGATGGATTTCGCCACCCGGGATCGCTACCGTCACGCGGTGGAGAAGGTTGCGAAGGGCGGCCGCCTGGCCGAAGGCGAGGTGGCCCGCAACGCGATACGGCTTGCCGGCGAGAGCGCGGCCGCCTACGGCAGGGACGACCGGTCGGCACATGTCGGGTACTACTTGGTCGACAAGGGACTGCCGCGGCTCGAACGAGGGGCGGTGGGGCGGCCGTCCCCCATGGAGGCTCTGGCGCGGACGAGCCGGCGGTTTCCGTTGCTCCTTTACCTCGGCGCGATCACGCTGTTGACCGCGATCGCAACCGGAGGCTTGTTGGCGAAGGCCCACACCGTCGGGACCCCGGATCGGCTGCTCGCGTTGATGGGGGTCCTGTCGCTTTTGGGCGCAAGCCAGCTGGCGGTGGCGCTGGCGAACTGGCTGGTCACCCTGCTGGTGACGCCGCATCCGCTGCCGCGAATGGACTTCTCCGACGGCATTCCGGAGGAATCGCGCGCGCTGGTGGTGATTCCGACGATGCTCACGTGCGCTCCCGACGTCTTGGAGCTGGTCGAGGCGCTGGAGGTCCGGTTCCTGGCCAACCGGGACGACAACCTGTCCTTCGGCCTGCTCACGGATTTCCGGGATGCGCCCGAGGAGACGATGCCGGAGGACGAGCCGCTGCTCCGGCTGGCCCGGAAGAGGATCGAAGAGCTCAACGACAAGTACGCGGATGCGGCGGGCGGCGCGTTTTTCCTGTTTCATCGACCGCGCCGGTGGAATCCGCGGGAGCGCGTCTGGATGGGCCACGAGCGCAAGCGCGGAAAGCTCGGCGATCTGAATTCGATCCTGCGCGGAGGACCGCAGGACCGTTTTTCCCTCGTCATCGGCAGGACCGCCGTTCTGTCGACCGTGAAGTACGTGATCACCCTGGACGCGGATACGCAGCTCCCGCGGGACTCGGCGCGGCAGCTCGCGGGGGCCATGGCGCACCCGTTGAATCGTCCCCGGTACGACGAGGAGGAGCGGCGCGTCTCGGAGGGGTACGGGATCCTTCAGCCCCGCGTGGCCGTGAGCCTTCCGGGCGCGCGCCGGTCGCGGTACGCGCGGCTGCTGGGCAGCGAGCCGGGCATCGATCCGTATACGCGCGCCGTCTCCGACGCCTACCAGGATGTCTTCGGGGAGGGCTCCTTCATCGGCAAGGGGATCTACGACGTGGATGCATTCGAGCGGGCGCTCGACGGACGTTTTCCCGAGAACCGGATCTTGAGCCACGACCTCCTGGAAGGGTGCTACGCGCGGTCGGGATTGTTGAGCGACGTGCAGGTCTACGAGGAATATCCGTCCCGTTACAGTGTGGACGTAGGCCGCCGGCACCGCTGGATTCGCGGAGACTGGCAGATCGCATCGTGGCTGGGGTCGCGCGTTCCCGGGCCCGGCAGGGTCCGCCGGGGG
>CAYWOT010000205.1:0-4791 GCA_964459975.1 uncultured bacterium | reverse complement strand
GGAGGTCTCGGACCGCCGGGCCTCGGATCACCACCGCGATGTCGCGCCACCGGGTTCGATTCCGGTGCGGCCCCATGTATTTCGCGCCGATGTTCATTCCCCCGCAGAACGCGGTCATTCCGTCGGTGAGGAGGAGTTTCCGATGGTTGCGGAGGTGGGCCGACCACTTCCGGTGGAGCGGGAGCGCGGGAAGGAACTCGGTGACTTCCCCGCCCGCCAGTGCGAGCGGACGGACGAGCCGGCGCAGCGCCCGCCACGATCCGACGGCGTCCAGGAGCAGCCGGACCCGGATTCCCGCCCGGGCCCTCGCGGCGAGGGCGTGGATGAAGCGTTTCCCGACGGGGTCGACGTCGAGGATGAAGAACTGCGCGTGGATGTGGTCCCGGGCTTCCGCGATCAGATCCAGGACCGTCCGGTACGCCTCCTCCCCGTGGGGGATGACGGAGACCCGGTTCCCGGCCACCGGCGGCGGCGCGCCGGCCGTGGACAGGACGCGCGCGCAGTTCACCGCGACCGGGGACAGGAGATCCTTCGGCCGGATCCGCTTCTCCACGGAGCTCTCCACGGACCCGACCGCCCCGATCTTCGCGCGGATGTGGCGCCGGATGCGCCGCTCCCCCACGATGTAGTACAAGGGGACGCCGACGATGGGCAGGAGAGCGATGGAGAGTGCCCAGGCGACGGTGGCCGCGGGGTGGCGTCGCTCCAGGATGATGCGGGGGATGAGGACGAGGGCAAAGATGTACCCGAGCGTCGAGAAAACCAGCGCGCCGATCCGCCAACCCTCGTGCAAGCCCTCCTCCTTCCCCTCGCACGGCCCGCCGATCTTTTCGTTGAAGGCGCCTCTTCCGACACCCTATAATACTTCCCTTACGCGCGGAGGGGTACCGAAGTGGCCGTAACGGGGTCGACTCGAAATCGACTTGGCGGTGCGAGCCGCCACGTGGGTTCGAATCCCACCCCCTCCGCCATGATTTTTGACATCGGAGGACGAAGGGATTCGAACCGAGTCTGCCGCCGACGGAATCCCAGTTCCTTCACAATCCGGTTCCGGGTGCGCGCCGGCGGCCAGGCCCGTCGCAACGGAAGGCGGCGAATCCCGTCAGGTCCGGAAGGAAGCAGCGGCAGCCGCACTCCTCCGTGTGCCGGCGGATCCCCTGGCCGCCGGCGGGCACCCGGCGAGCGGTGAAGCGTGTGGACGGGGACACTCCCGAGGTGTGGTCGGGAACACTCCTGAGTCGGGAGAAAGAGAAAAGCCAGGAATGTCCCCGGTGCCGTGCTCACCGCTCCACCAGGACCCCGTCAGGCGCAGCGGGGGGTTCCTAAGCGGCGGCCTGTGGAGCGAGGAAGGAAGCATCCCCGCAAAGCGGGGTTTCCGTTTGTCGAGCGGAATCGGCAGCGAGCGGGCGCAAGATCGCGCGTGTTGGCAAACGAATCCCCCGGTCTCCGGAGATCCGTTCCGGAAAGAGGCCGTGCACCGAGAGGGTCGATGCGCCCCGTCCGGTGAGGCGCCCGGCCGAGGCGTACCCTCGGCGGTACGGCGAGGGCGGGCAACGAAGCCGGCGGGGATGCAGCGGCACTCGAATGCCGGGATCTTCCGGAATGGACCTCCGGAGGCCGGAGAGCCAGAGGTCCTGGTGGGAGCGGGCAGGAGGAAGCATGGGGTACGAGGCGCTGTCGAGGAAGTGGCGCCCGAAGACGTTCGACGAGATCGTGGGGCAGGGCCACGTCACGCGCGCGCTCGCCAACGCGCTTTCCCTGGGGAAGATCCATCACGCCTACCTGTTTTCCGGCACCCGTGGAGTGGGAAAGACGACCTTCGCGAGAATTCTCGCCCGGGCGTTGAACTGCGAAAAGGGGCCGACCCCCGCGCCCTGCCTTTCCTGTTCCGCCTGCCGCGAAATCCAGGCCGGTTCCGCGGTCGACGTCCAGGAGATCGACGGAGCGTCGAATACGGGGATCGACGACGTCCGGCGGCTCCGGGAGAACGCCGCCTACCTTCCTGCGCGCCTCCGCTACAAGGTCTACATCATCGACGAAGTGCACATGCTGTCGAAGCCGGCGTTCAACGGGCTCCTCAAGATCCTGGAAGAGCCTCCGGCCCACGTGGTCTTCGTCTTCGCCACCACGGAGCCGAATCGGCTCCCGGACACCGTCCTCTCCCGCGTGCAGCGGTTCGACTTCCGGATGCTGACCGAGGAAGAGCTCCTTGCCCGCCTGCGCGCGGTCGCGGACGCGGAATCGATCGCCTGCGAGGAGAGCGCGCTTCGCCTCGTCGCCCGGTATGCGTTCGGATCGATGCGGGACGGTCTCTCGATCATCGAGCAGGCGGCGGTTGCGGGGAACGGGACGATTTCCGCGGCCCTCGTGGAGGAGATGCTCGGGCTCGTGGGCACCGAGGCGGCGATCGACCTCTTGCGGGCAGTCGTCGAGGCGGGGGCGGAGGAGGCGATCCGCATCTTCACATCGCTTCTGTCGCGCGGAGCGGACCTCAAGTTTCTCTTCCTGTCGCTCGTAGACGTCCTGCGGGATGCCGTCGTGTGGAGGTTCACGGAAAAGGACGACCTCCTGTTCCGGCACTCTCCCTCCTCCCTTGCGCGGGTGAAGGAGCTGTGTGCGCTCCGTTCGCGGGAGGAGTGGATGTTCCTGCTCGACATCGCGTTCCGGTCGGAGAGGGATGTCCTCGGCACGGAGTTCCCCCGCCTGGGGTTCGAGCTTCTCCTCCTGCGCCTGGTCAACGCACCGGGGCTGCTGCCGGTGGAGGCCCTCGAAGCGCCGTCCTCGGCCGGGCGGGCGGAAGGGGGCCCGGCGGGGCGGCCCGCCCGAACGACCGTTTCGGCGCGCCGGCCCGCGGGCGAACCTCCCCGGCGGGAAGGAGAGCGGCCGCATTCCGGGGACCTGTCCTCCGGAGCCCGCAGGGCGAGCGAGGAAACGCGAAGCGCGAACCGGGAGTTGTCCCCCGAAGCGCGAAGCGGGAAGGAGGACGTCTGGGCGCGGATCCGGCAAAACCTGGAAGCGAAGAGGAAACCGCTTCTCCTGGGGCTGCTCCACCAGATGCGGGGCCGGATGACGGGCGGCGAGCTGCTCATTACGTGTCCGCACCGGATGCAGCTCGATCGCCTCCGGGAAGAGGACAAATGGCCGGTGCTGGTACAGGCCGTCGAGGAGGTGGCGGGGCGCGGGGTCGCCATCCGCCTCGAAACGGAGCCGGAAAAAAAAAGTCCGGAAGGTGACCCGGCGGCCGCGAACGAGGAGGGTCCGGAGAGAAAGGCGCTCGACGATCCGATTTTCGCGGAGGTGCTCCGGGAGTTCGAGGGAGCCAAGATCCTGGAAATCCGGCCCGCCCCCCGCCGCGGCGAACCCGCGGAACGGGAACCCGCGCAGGGGGAGGACGAATCCGAAGAAGAGGGGAAGGAGGAGGAGCCGGAATGACGGACATGCAGGAGATCCTGCGTCAGGCGCAGCAGATGCAGGAGAAGCTGGCCAAGCTCCAGGAAGAGCTTGCGGGACGCACCGTGGAGGCATCCGCGGGCGGCGGAATGGTGACCGCCGTCGTGAACGGCAAGCAGGAAGTCGTGTCGGTGCGGATCGAGAAAGAGGTTGTTTCCGAGGACGATGTCGAGCTGCTCCAGGATCTGGTCGCGGGGGCGGTGAACGAGGCGCTGGCCCGGTCGCGCAAGATGGTCGCGGACGAAATGGGCCGGCTCACGGGCGGAATCGGCCTGCCGGGGCTGTTCTAAAACGATGTCGTACCCGAAACCGCTGCGCCGGCTCATCGCCGGCCTGTCGAAGCTCCCGGGCGTGGGGGAGAAGACCGCGACGCGCCTCGCTCTCCACATGCTCAAGATGCCGCCCGAGGCGCTGCGGGAGCTGGGCGACGCTATTGCCGTGCTCCCCGAAGCTGTGCTACGCTGTTCGGGTTGTTTTAATATCGCGGACCGGGATCCGTGCGCGATCTGCGCGGATCCGTCGCGCCGTGACGACCTGCTGTGCGTCGTGGAAAGTCCCACGGATCTCGTACCCATCGAAAAGAGCGGGGAATACCGGGGGAGATACCACGTTCTGGGCGGGGCGATTTCCCCGATCGACGGAGTCATGCCGGAAAACCTCCGGATCGGGGAGTTGCTGGAGCGGCTTTCGCGCGGCGGAATCGAGGAAGTCATCCTCGCCACGAACCTCACGGCGGAAGGGGAAGCGACCGCCGCGTACCTTGCCGACGCCATCCGGGAACGAAAAGTGCGCGTGACCCGGATCGCGTACGGGATGCCGGTCGGCTCGGACCTCGAGTATACGGACGAGATCACGGTGGGGAGGGCGATCAAGGGGCGACGGGACGTCTGACGGCGCGCTTCGCTTCGGAGCGGCTTCGGCGTCCGGCTTCGCAAAACCATGGGGGGGGCGAACACGATCATGAACGAGCGCGGGACGGCGGGGAAGCTGCCGGTGAAGAACGACCTCGGGTTCTTCGAGATCCGGATGGAGAGCATCGGCGGGCTGGGTGCGAACGTGGCGGGCAAGATCCTGACCGAGGCCGCCATTATCCACATGGGTCTGAACGGGGCGGGTTTTGCGTCGTACGGCTCGGAAAAGAAGGGGACGCCGGTCAAGGCCAACGTCCGGCTGTGCGAGGCCGATCACCAGCTCCGCGTCAACAGCCCGATCGAGCAGCCGCACGTCCTGGCGATCTTTCACGAGGCGCTTCCCAAGGCGGTCCCGGTGACGGCCGGCGTCGTCCCCGGCAAGACGACCGTCCTCCTGACCCCGGAAGAAATGGACGAAGCGGCGAAAAAG
>CAYWOT010000204.1:0-4802 GCA_964459975.1 uncultured bacterium | reverse complement strand
CGAAAAATAAAAAAGATCGATCCCGGTCGTTGCAGTATCATATAGCGGTACAGCGAAAGGGAAGCCGGACAGACAACAAGAGCGGGGGCTATCTTGCCTGGCGAAGGTCTGCGGGGGGGGCTTGACCTTTCCCCGACCCTGGTTCGCTACAGGGGCGTCGTGAAGTTCTTGCTCCACCTGGCGATCTTTCTTTCTGCCTACCTTTTTTCCTATCTTCTCCGGTTCGACTTTTCCGTCCCGCCCCGGTATGTGGACGCCATCCAGCGGACGCTGATCGTCGTTTTGATCGCGAAATCGCTGGCGTTTTTCGGGTTCGGACTCTTCCGGGGGTGGTGGCGGTACGTCTCGATCCAGGACGTTGGCCCCATGGTGGGCGGGTGCACGGTGGGGACCGCTTTGTTCGCAGGGGCGGTGGCCCTCCTCTTCGGGTTCACCTTCATCCCCCGTTCGATCTACGTGATCGATTGGGGGATCACGCTCCTCCTGGTGTTCGGGGCGCGCTATCTGATCCGCGAGGCGCGGGAGACGATCGGCAGGGGAAGCCGCGCAACCGACCGAAGGGTCCTGATCGTCGGGGCCGGGTCGGGCGGTCGGATGATCGCCCGCGAGATCCGGGAGAACCGCTCCCTGGGAATGCGGGGCGTGGGGTTCGTGGACGACGACGCGGCGAAGATCGGGACCCGCATCCAGGGGATGCGGGTGTTGGGGGGCCACGACAAGATCGAAACGGTCTGCCGTGAACACCGGGCGGACGAGATCGTCATCGCCATACCATCGGCTTCTCCCGCGGTCGTTCGCCACATCGTGGACCACTGCCGTCGGGTGACGGCGCCCCTGCGGATCCTTCCGGGGGTGGCGGAGCTGATCGACGGGAGGGCGTCGGTGGGCGACCTGCGCAACGTCCGCCTCGAGGACCTGCTGAGCCGCGAGCCCGTGATCCTGGACACGGACTTGCTGCGCCGGGAGATCGGCGGCCAGACCGTGATGGTGACCGGCGCCGCCGGATCGATCGGGTCGGAACTGTGCCGGCAGGTGGCGGGGCTTGCGCCTGCGAAGCTCGTCCTGTTCGAGATCGCGGAGACGCCGCTGTTCGAGCTCGAGCAGGAGCTGAGAGAGCGTTTTCCCCGGCTTCCGGTGGCGTCCGTCATCGGCGACATCCGGCATGAGGGGAGGGTGGAGGAGACGATTGCGGCCCACCGCCCGACGGTTGTCTACCATGCGGCCGCCTACAAGCACGTTCCCGTGATGGAGCTGCACCCGGCCGAGGCGGTCAAGACCAACGTCATGGGCACGCGGATGGTCGCGCAGGCGGCCGCCCGGCACGGGGTGAAGCGGTTCGTGCTCGTCTCGTCGGACAAGGCGGTTCGTCCGGCCAACGTCATGGGCGCGACAAAGCGCATGGCGGAGCTAATCGTCGAGAACATGAACGGCGGCTCCGAGACGATCTTCGTCGCGGTGCGTTTCGGCAACGTGCTCGACAGCGCCGGCAGCGTGATCCCGATCTTCCGGAAGCAGCTGCGCACGACGGGCAAGCTCACCGTGACCCACCCGGACGCCTCCCGCTACTTCATGCTGATTCCGGAGGCGGTGGGTCTCATCCTCCAAGCCGGGTTGATGGGAGCGGGGCGCGACATCTTCGTCCTCGACATGGGCCGGCCGGTCAAGATCGTCGACCTGGCCAGGAACATGATCCGCCTGTCGGGCAAGGAGCTGGGCAGGGACGCCGAGATCGTCTTCACCGGCCTGCGTCCCGGGGAGAAACTCCGCGAGGAGCTGGTGGCGGACGGCGAGGACGTCACCCGGACCGCTCACCCCAAGATCATGAAGATGATCGGCAACGGAGTTGTCGAGGAGCCGTGGCTGACGCGGCTCGGTCATCTCATCGACACGGCGCACGCGGGAAACCACCTTCAGGTCGTCCGGGAGCTCGACGCCCTGGTCAAAGGGTTCACCCCGGACTACCGGTTCCACGCACCCGCCGAGCCCTTCGCCCCTCCATCCGTTCGCTCCATCCACTGATTTCTCTCTTCTCGAGGTTCGGTTAACCCTTCCTCCTGTTTCTCCGAAATCTTCTTCCCCGCAACATTCCGGACATTTCCCGCTAAAGTTTTCCCGGCGGCTCTCCGAACAGGAGGGCCGTCACCGTGTTACGGCATTCCGACATCCTCCCGGGTCTCGTCCGGGGCAACCAGTTCCCACCCTCCATGGGCGGTAGCCTGTCCAAAAAGCAAGGCGACGAAAGCAAAGGAAAGCAAAGGGACGTTCTTAAAACTTTTCATGGCGATTTCGTGCGAACGATCCGAAGTGGTGGATACAGGAAATGTTCCCCCTTTTTTTTCGCGAATTTGGCAGACCGGTCTATGCGCTGGTCTGCCCTCCTACGGAGCATCCGATGAAAAAAATCGGCGCCTATGAGGCCAAGACGCGGCTTCCCGGCCTGCTTCTCGAAGTGAGCCGGGGAGCCCGGATCTCGATCACCCGCCGCGGCGTGCCCGTGGCCATGCTGGTTCCCGCTTCCCCCGGACCTCGGCCGGATCCCGACCTGGTCATCCGAAACCTGAGACGACTGCGCAAGGGGATCGTGTTCGGCGTCACTCCGGTCGGGGAGCTGCTGGAAGAAGGGAGGCCCGCGTGAACCGGTTCGTGCTGGACTGCTCGGTTGCCGCCTCCTGGTGTTTCGAGGACCATGCCACCTCCTATACCGAAGCGGTGCTCGACCGTCTCTTGGACGAGGAGGCGGTGGTGCCCGCCCTGTGGCCGCTGCAGATGGGCAACCTGCTGTCGACGGCCGAACGGAATGGATCGCTCACGGCGGCCCAGTCCGCGCGTCTGGTGGAGCTCCTCCAGGCCCTGCCGATCGCCGTCGACGAGACCACGCCGGCCCGGGCGATGGACGCCATCCTGTCGCTGGCCAGGGTACACGGCCTTTCCGCGTACGGCGCGGCGTATCTGGAGCTGGCCATGCGCGAGGGGCTTCCGATCGCGACGCAGAACGCCGTCCTGCGGGAGGCGGCGAACCGGTGCGGGGTGGAGCTGGCATGAAAACGGTGCGGACACCCCGTCGCTTCGCCTTAAAAAGTTTAAGAACGTCCCTCTGCTTTACAGTCCTGGCGTTCGTCGCTGCTGCGGCGGTGCCGGGATTTGCCCAGGTGGCGGGCGGCGCCCCCGTGCTCCCGCCCGGGATCACGCCCCAGCAGGCCGAGGCCGCCGCGCAGGCGATCGAGTCCGGCGCGCCCCTGCCGCCCGAGGCGCAGAAGGCCCTCGAAGAGCACCCCGAGCTCAAGGAGAAGGTGGAGCAAAAGCTGGAAGGGCAGAAGACGCAGGAGCAGAAGACCGGGGAGAAGAAGGCGGAGGAAGAGACCGCAAAGAAGCCGGCCGCCGAGGAGGCGCCCGCCCCCTCGCCTGGTTACGACTGGAAAGCGTCGGTCTACGTGAGCAGCCTCTTCTCCAAGCGCCTCCGCGACACGGAGCTGCGCACCCTGCGCCACTTCGGCCACGAGGTCTTCTCCCCGCGGCCCGGCGCGCCGGCCACGCTCGAGAACATGCCGGTCACCCCGAACTACGTCGTGGGACCCGGCGACGAGGTGATCGTGCGCCTGTGGGGACGGATGGAGGGGACGCACCGGATGACGGTCGACCGGGACGGCAAGATCTTCTTCCCGAAGATCGGCTCGCTCTACGTCGCCGGCAAGACCTTCTCCCAGCTTCGCTCCTACATCCGGAAAAAGGTCTCCACGATCGCCGAGGTCTCCTCCGACGTCACACTCGGGCAGCTTAAAGGCATCCGGATCTCCGTGATCGGCGAGGTGAAAAACCCGGGCTGGTACAACGTCTCGTCTCTGCACACCGCGGTCCAGGCCCTCTACCTTGCGGGGGGGATCAAGGACATCGGGTCGCTGCGCCGAATCGAGCTTCGGCGGGGCGGGCAGGTCGCAGCCACGATCGACCTGTACGACTTTCTCCTGAAAGGCCAAACGACCTCGGACATCCGGCTCCTCCAGGGCGACACGATCTTCGTCCCCGTGGTGGGAAGGTTGGTGGCGTTGACCGGTGAGGTTCGCCGCCCGGCGATCTTAGAGCTCACCGGCGAAAAGACCCTCTCGGACCTTATCCGAATGGCGGGCGGCTTTTCCCCGGCGGCGTACAAGCGGCGCGTCCAGGTGGAGCGGCTCCAGGGGCACTTCGCCAAGATCGTGCTCGACCTCGACGCCGAGCAGCTCGAGAAGGACGGAGATTCGTTTACGCTCGCCGACGGCGATATCGTCCGGGTCCTGCCCATTGTCTACTCGGACGTGAATGCTGTGACCCTGAAAGGCAACGTCGTGCGCCCCGGCAAGTACGAGTTGAAAGACGGGATGACGGTGTCAAGCCTCCTGCCGAACGAGCAGGCGTTCCTCCCGGACACCTACTTCGACTACGCGCTCCTGACCCGGCTCGTCCCGCCCGACATGCACAAGGAGATTGTCCCCGTCAACCTCCGCGAGATCGTCCTGGAGAAGAACCATGCGGCCAACGTCGCGCTGAAATCCTTCGACACCCTCACGGTCTTCCCGCGGTCTGCCTTCAAGGATGCGCCGAAGGTGACGATCGCGGGCGAGGTGCGCCATGCGGGAACGTTCGACCTGCAGCAGGGCGCCCGGGTCTCCGATCTGGTCAAGCTGGCCGGCGACCTTACCAAGTCGGCGTATCTGCCCAAGGCGGAGATCGTGCTCGTCGACGACCGGCACGACTTCCACACCCTGTACTTCGTTTTGGGCATGGCGATGTCGGGCGACGACAATGCGGACCTCGTCCTGGTAGAC
>CAYWOT010000203.1:0-4808 GCA_964459975.1 uncultured bacterium | reverse complement strand
CCGGAGACGATCGCCGAGAACAGGAAGACGATCGGCATGAGGACCGAGCTCCACCACGGGTTCGCCTTGATCGATCCGAAGATGAATCCCACGTAGCCGTGCAGGAGAAACGCCGAAGGGATCCCGACGACGGTGACGACCTTGAGCGCGCGGCGGTCGAACCGCTCGGCCTCCTCGCTCGTGTCCGTCGAGAACAGGGAGAGGGTCCGGTGGACATGCTTCATCACCCCCGTCTCTTCCCGGGACCACACGATCAGGTCCTTCCGGTAGTCGAACCAGATCTCGACCAGGAGAACCACCATCAGGTACCACGCGTAGACGAACCCGAACATCGCCATCGCCGAGCTGGTGTTCGGAGTGAGGAAGATCTCGTAGGCCCGGAAGGGGTGCCCGAGGTGCGAGACCAGCGACAGGGGAGCGACGAGCAGGAAGGCCAGCGCCGTCAGCAGCGCGAGCCGGTAGAGCGGCTGGACCTCCTTGACGTTGAACACCTTCACGAGGGAGGCGAGGATGAACGCCCCCGCGACGATTCCCGTGATGTACGGATAGACGACGATCAAGAGCCCCCAATGGACCTCGATCTCGTTCGGATAGATGTACCCCGTGATCTGCGGCAGGAGCTCCGAAAGCTTCTGGACCAGGGCCGGATTCATCGCACTTCTCCGTCGATATGGGCGTAGAGGACCTTCGGCTCCGTGTTGAGGTGCGGCTTGAGGACGAAGATCTTGTTCATCCGCCGGAACCGGGTCATCGGGCTGGCCGCGCTGTTCAGGTCCCCGATGACGCGGGCCTGGGTCGGACAGACCTCCACGCAGGCGGGGAGCAGATTCCGGTGCAGGCGGTGATAGCAGAAGGTGCACTTGTCGGCGGTGCTCGTAGCGGGATGCAGATACCGGGCGCCGTAGGGGCAGGCCTGGATGCAGTACCGGCAGCCGATGCAGGTCCGGTCGTTCACCAGCACGACCCCGTCGGCCGTCTGGAAGGTCGCCCCCACCGGGCAGACCTGCACGCAGGGGGGGCGGCGGCACTGGTTGCACAGCTTCGGCACGAAGAACGAGCGCAGCATCCCCTTCATGGACGGGGACTCCGCCTCCGGAGAGAGACCCATGTGGATGTTCGTCACGACCGCGTCCCCCTCCTTCGGAATCATGTACCGCTCCACCCACGTCCGGTAGAAGAAAGGCTCCATGGGGACGTTGTTTTCCGTCTTGCACGCCACGACGCACCGGGCGCACCCGATGCACTTGTCCGCGTTCACGCCGAATCCCCACAGCTTCCGTCCGGGCGTCCTCTCCTGAGCCCGGACGGCGAATACGCGCAGGCCCCCTCCCACGACGCCTCCCGACACCGCGAGCGAGGAAACGAGCTTCTTGAGGAACGATCTACGGTCCATCAGTCCGCCTCCGGAAGGTGGGGATAGTGGCATTGCCAGCAGACGTATTTCTCTCCGTGAGTGGCCATGTCGACCTTCGGGGCCCCCCGGAAGGGCGACTCCGTCGCGTGGCATTTCCCGCAGAAGTCGCGGCTCGACGGTTTCGTCGGCCGGACGAGCCTCGGAGAGATCCGGTGCCGGCTCGGCACGTCGTGGCACGTCGTGCACTTGAGCTGGACGTGCTGGGACACCGCGAGCGTCCGCGCGATCTCGCCGTGACAGGCCGCACATTGTCTCGGAACCCTCGGCGGCTTCGGATCGTGCGGGTTGTGGCAGGTGAAGCACGGTTTCATCGGGTTGTGGGCGACGGGATTGACCATCGGGAAGCCCCTCGGACGCGAAGGGTTGAACGTGTGGCACACGGGACAGAACTTCCGCTTCCGGGGCGCCGGGGGCTTGACGGCGTCCGGATCGTCGATGTGCGCCCTGCCGGGACCGTGGCACGTCTCGCACGACAGGTCGCGGTGGTACCCCGTCCTCTTGACCGCGACGATCTCTTCGTGGCACTCGGCGCACGCCGCGGCGCCCGCGTATCGGACGGGCTTGGCCGCTTCGCGCAACACCGTGTTCCTCCGCTGGATATTCGTGTCCTTGTAGCGGGGGGGAATGACGAACACCAGGACGACGACGGCACCCGCGAGGACCACGGCGAAGACGACGATCAGTCTGCCGAGGGCTTCGGGAATCTTCCTTCGGATTTCCTTCATCGGACGGTTCCCCCTATTCCCGCACGCAATCCCGGGATCGCTCCGGCATCATCGTCGCAAACTATAATCGAACGGTGTTTTGTGAAGAAGGAAGTCTTTAGGACGGCGCCGAAGCGTCGCATGAACCAGGATGGGCATCGAAGCGCGAAGACGGCGTAGTCCTGCCCACTTCCCGATTTGCGGGACTCCTCGCGATTCCGGAATCCCGCCCCCCGGCCTTGCGGCCTCCCCTTACGGCCTTGAGGAAGGCTACACTGCTTCCGTTTCCGATTTCAACCGGTTTTTGCCGAGACATCCGGCAATAAAATGAGGTTTGCCTTACCGGATCTCTGTGTGGACGGGCAAAGCGGGGACACTCCTGCGTCGGGGAAAGGAGGAAAGCCAGGAACGTCCCCGGTGAGCCGGGTATGTCCCCGGGGGGCGCGAAACGGGACGGGGCTAGCCGTCCTGCATGTGGAGTCCCTTGTCCTCCAGGAAATCGAGATACTCGTAGACGACGGTAAAGTGACTGTCTTCCTCGATGGAAAGAAGCCGGAAGAATTTCTTCTCCTGCGGGTGGGTGGCGGCCTTCGACATCCGCGAGTACATCTCCCGGCCCTCCGCCTCGAACGCCAAAGCCTTCCGCATCGCGTCCGCCGCATCCCCGGAAATGACCTGTTCCTTTCGGATGCGGCTGTGCTCCCGTCGGAAGAGCCGCATCCTGGCGTCATGAGCGGCCGGAGACACCTTCGGGAACCGGTCGTCCTCCCCGAGGCGCTTGGCGATCTCCTGGATGTCCGCCATGTGCTGGACCTCCATCTGCGCCAACAGCGTGAACACCTTCCTCGCGAAGGGATCCGCGCTTTTGGCGGCCGCCGCCGTGAAGAGGCGCTTCCCCTCCTTCTCGAACCGCAGGGCCCTGGAGAGGGCGTCCGCCCCCCTCGTTCCCGTTTGCCCCGGATCGGCTTTCGGCATGTCCCCCCTCCTCGCTGCGGATGCGCCTACGGCAATCATTATCCCTCCGCGCCCGCCCGGTTTCCAGACCTTTTCCAGGTCCGGCGGGGCGCTTCCGGCCGTTACCGGCCCGCCTTGTCCTGCTGCTTCGCGGGGCGCCGGCCCGCGGCGAGGATCTTTTTGCGGAGGCGGATCGCCCCCGGCGTCACTTCGACCAGCTCGTCGGCATTGATGAACTCGATCGCCCTCTCCAGCGACATCGCCCGGGGGGGAATCAGGCGGAGCGCCTCGTCGGCTCCGGCCGCGCGAATGTTGGTGAGCTTCTTCTCCTTGGTCGCGTTGACGTCCATGTCCACGGGACGCGAGTTCTCGCCGATGATCATCCCCTCGTAGACGAGTTCCCCCTCGCCGATGAAGAGCGTGCCGCGGGGCTGGAGGTGGTAGAGTGCGTACGCGGTGGAACGCCCCGTCCGGTCCGCGACCAGCGCCCCCGCGACGCGCTCCCGGATGAGGCCCTGCCAGGGCTCGTAGCCGTCGAACAGGTGGTTCATGAGGCCCGTCCCCCGGGTCTCGGTCAGGAAGTCCGATCGGAAGCCGATCAGCCCCCGCGAAGGGATGCGGTATTCGAGCCGTACCCGCCCCTGGCCCGGGTTCGCCATCTTCGCCATCGTCCCCCTGCGCGCGCCGAGGCTCTGCGTGACGGCTCCCACGTAGGTCTCGGGGACATCGAGGAAGAGAACCTCGACCGGCTCCTTGAGGACGCCGTCCTCCGTCTTCGTCACCACCTCCGGGCGGGAGACCGACAGCTCGAATCCCTCGCGGCGCATCATCTCGATCAGGATCGCCAGCTGGAGCTCGCCGCGCCCCATGACCGTGAAGGATTCGGTCGCCGAAAAGTCCACCTTGAGCGCGACGTTCCCCAGCAGCTCCCGCTCCAGCCGCTCGCGAATCTTCCGGGACGTGACGGCGGTCCCCTCCCGGCCGGCGAACGGCGACGAGTTGACGGAGAACACCATGGATACCGTCGGCTCGTCGACGGCGATCCTCGGCAGCACGCGCGGACTCTCCGCGTCCGAAACCGTGTCGCCGATGGTGGCGCGCTCCGCGCCGGAAAGCGCCACGATTTCCCCGGCGGCCGCCTCCGGAATCTCCCTCCTTGCGAGCCCGTCGAAATCGTAGAGCGTGGACACGCGGACCCGCTCCACGCCGCCCTCCCTCCCGCAGACGGCCACGGTCTCGCCCGTCCGGATCGTGCCCCCGACGATCCTGCCGATCGCGAGGCGTCCGACGTATTCGCTGTAGTCCAGGTGCGCGACGAGAAACTGCAGGGGGCCTCGCGGATCGCCGGCCGGCGGCGGAATGTGGGAGACGATCCGGTCGAACAGGGGGCGAAGATCGGTCGCCGCTTCTCCATCCCTCTCCCGCGCCGTCCCGCGGCGCGCGTTCACGAGAAGGATCGGGAAGTCGAGCTGCTCCTCCGTCGCGTCCAGGTCGATGAACAGGTCGTACACCTCGCTGATCACCTCGTCGATCCGGGCATCGGGGCGGTCGACCTTGTTCACGACGAGGACGACGCGGAGATTTCGCTCCAGCGTCTTCTTGAGCACGAAGCGCGTCTGCGGCAGGGGGCCTTCGGAGGCGTCCACGAGGAGAAGGACGCCGTCGACCATCTGAAGCGTCCGCTCCACCTCGCCGCCGAAATCGGCGTGGCCGGGCGTATCCACGATGTTGATCTT
>CAYWOT010000202.1:0-4811 GCA_964459975.1 uncultured bacterium | reverse complement strand
CGAGAGTCCTTCACCGCACCCGGCTCGCCGCTCTCCGCCTTCCGGTCCTCACCGGCGATGGCCGCGCGAATCCTCCCCGCGTTTCGGCGCCTCCGAGCCGTAAGGACAGACCGCCGCGCAGATTCCGCAGTTATGGCCTCCGTTGTACCGAAAATAGTGTTCTTTCTTCCATCGATCGCAGGCCCGGACGTCAATCATCCTTTCCCGCGGCAACCCCGGATGCCACGGGGTGCCGGTCAACGCCTTCGCGGGGCAGGCGTCCACGCAGCGCCGGCAACGACCGCAGAAACTTCGTTCCAGCGGAGGACCGCAAGGGAGATCCAGGTTCGTAAAGACGGTTCCCAGTCGAACCCACGGCCCGAACGGGCGCGTGATCAGTTGCGAATGCGTGCCGATCCATCCCAGGCCGGCCCGCGTCGCGGCCGTTTTGTGGGGAAACGCTCCCCGAATCGCGATCGGATCGGTCCGCTCCGAGGCCGGAATCGATCGGGATCGGAAGCCCCCGGCCGTCAATTCCCGTTCCAGCCCTGCCGACAGTCCGTCGATGGAACGGTTTACCCGGACGTACTCGTCCGCGTAGGCCTGGGTGGGCCCGCCGGTGATGCCGGCCATGATTTCCGGGTTCATCGGGACGACCCAGGAAAGAGCAAACGGAAACGACCGCCCTTCCCCGTCCCGGGGAGTGAGGAAATCCCGAAGATCCGCGACGCCCCACAGGGCGACGCGCTGCGCCTCCATCCATCCGGCAAGCCAGCGCGGGACCGGTGCCTTCGGATCGGATCCGTTCATTTTGTGCAAAACGTGGTGCCCCCGGGGTGACTCGAACACCCGGCACGCGGTTTAGGAAACCGCTGCTCTATCCGCCTGAGCTACGGGGGCGCTCCACTTCCTTCGGGTCTCTCTCCGCTACTCGTCGAACTTGAGAAGGGAGAACACCTTCTGGCCTTTCAGCTTCTCGCGCCCGCGCAGGTTCGTCAACTCGGCCAGGAAGCAGCATTCGACGACCACCGCACCCAAGCGCTGCAGCAGATCGCCGACCGCGGCGACCGTTCCTCCGGTCGCCAGCACGTCGTCGGCGACCAACACCCGCATTCCCGGCCGGATGGCATCCTCGTGGATCTCGAGCTTGTCCTTGCCGTATTCGAGAGCGTACTCCGCCGCGACCGTCTTGTAGGGCAGCTTGCCGGCCTTGCGAACGAGGATGACGCCCACCCCCAGCTTGTAAGCCATTGCGGCGCCCATCACGAAGCCGCGGGCTTCGATCCCGACCACCGCTTCGATGCTGTTGGCGAAATGGCGGTGCGCCAGAAGATCGATTGCGCGCTGGTACGACGCGGCGTCCGCCAGAAGCGTCGTGACGTCCTTGAACTGGATTCCCTTAATCGGAAAGTCGGGGATGTTGCGGATCCGTTGTTTGAGCGCCTTCATGGTCCTCCCGCCGTCCGTTCCAGATATCGCCGGGGTGCGACCGCCCGGCCTTCGTGCCGCAGCTCGAAATGCAGGTGCGGAGTCGTCGCGTTGCCCGTTTCCCCTACCGTGCCGATGATGCTTCCGGCTGCCACGGCATCTCCCGATTCTACGCGAATGCTTTTCAGATGTGCGTACAAAGTCGTGACGCCGTCTCCATGGTCCAGCACGACGGCGTTCCCGTAACCGTGCATCCCGTTTCCCGCGTACACGACGATGCCGTAGCCCGCGGCGCGGACCGGCGCGCCTTCGTGCGCGAGGATGTCGATCCCTTTGTGGATATGGCCGTGCCGCATCCCGAAACCCGATGAGATCGGTCCCTTAAGCGGCATGACCAGGTGTTTCCCGGAGAGGTGGAGTGGGATCTCCGGCGACCGCGTGCCGCCTGCCGGCGGGACCCTTCGTAGCCGGGTCGCTCCGGGAATCCACAGCATCTGTCCCACCTCGAGCGCGCGGGGATCGGCGATGCCGTTGACATCAAGCAATTTCCGCACGTCGATGCCGTAGGTCCGCGCAATGCGATACGCGGTCTGCCCCCTCTCGACGCGATGGAACACCCCCGTCCGGGTCGCGCATCCGGACAGCAGCGCCGCCAGAACGGCCGCCGCCGCCAGCGTCCGCCGCAGCCCGGGGCTGCGCTCAGAAGGCCGGTTCCGGATCAATCGGAGAACCCGTACGCGCCCACCAGCGGGACGAAGCGGCACCCACCCAAAGACTCCCGCCGGAGCGTTCCCCCTTCCTTATGGATGACCGTCAACTCCTGCTCCCACCGTCCTCCGATCGGAACCACCAAGATTCCGTCCTCGGTCATCTGGTCGATGAGGGGAGACGGGACGTCCGGAGCCGCGGCCGTCACGATCACCCGGTCGAACGGCGCATCCTGCGGCGCGCCGAGCGTGCCGTCCCCGACGTGAAACGTGACGTTTTCGATCCCCAGCGCCGCGAGGCTGGCCCGGGCGCGCTCGGAGAGCGAGCCCATGCGCTCCACGGTTACGACGGTCCTGGCGAGCCGGCACAGGATCGCCGTCTGGTATCCCGTGCCGGTTCCGATTTCGAGCACCTTGTCCGTTTCCTCGATGCGCAACGCCGCGGTCATCTCCGCCACGATGTACGGTTGGGAAATGGTCTGTCCTTCGCCGATGGGCAGCGGCCCGTCCTCGTAGGCCCGTTCGGCGACCGAACCGGGAATGAAGCGGTGACGGGGCACATCGAGCATGACCTGGATCAGCCGTTCGTCCCGGATGCCTCGGGAAACGAGCTGTCTTTCGATCATGGCGATCCGTTGCCGGAGAAAGGATTCCTCGCGCGGATCGCCGCTCCTTCCGTCGCCCGGCACGGCGGGTCGCCCCTCACCATTTCCAGCGCTTGAGGGCGCGCAGCGAATCGTAGTTGGTGAGGTCCAGGTGGATCGGCGTGATCGAGATGAAATTCTTCTCGACGGCCTCCAGGTCCGAGCCGGGGATCTCCCGCCTGCGCAACGAATCGCCTCCGATCCAATAGTATTTCCGTCCGCGCGGATCCCGCTTCTCCACGACCGCGTCCCCGTAGATGACCTTCCCCTGCCGCGTGATCCGGACGCCCCGGATGTCGCTCGCGGGCACTCCCGGAAAGTTCACGTTCAGCAGCGTGTCCTTCGGAAGGCCTCGCCGGAGCACCTTGCGCGCTAGCGTCCCGGAGAACTCCGCCGCAGCGTCGAAACGGAAATGGTTCCGCGAAGCGAGCGACACGGCGACCGCGGGAATTCCCAGCAGCGTGGCCTCCATCGCCGCCGACACGGTGCCGGAATAGGTGACGCTGTCGCCCAGGTTGCCTCCCTTGTTGATTCCGGACACCACCAGCGCGACCTTCTTGTTCCGGAGGATGCCGTTGACCGCGAGATTGACGCAGTCCGTCGGCGTCCCGTCGACGGCGTAGACCCGCAGACCGATCTTCTCGACGCGAAGAGGCTGCGTCAGCGTGAGCGAATGGCCCGCTGCGCTGCGTTCGCGGTCGGGCGCCACGACGTAGACGGTCCCGAGCGGACGGAGGGCGTCCGCAAGTGCGGCGAGCCCCTCGGAGCGGATCCCGTCGTCGTTGCACACAAGAATGATGGGGGAAGGATTGTTCACGATCGACCGACGTCGCGTTCGGTATGTTTCGATTGGAAACGGCCCGGTGGCGTTACCCGCGAAAAGCATTCCCCTCCATAAGTCTTACCAAACCGTACCACAACAACGAAGGAGTTTGCCAGCCGGAAAAAGCGAACCGGGACATTTCCCCCGTGCTCCGAATTCCCGCCGGCGGGACCACAAGCCGCCCTTTTTCGGAGGCCCGGGGGAAAGCGCCGGTCTCCGTCGGCGGCAGTCCCGCGAACCCGATCTTCCGCACGAAGACCTCCGAATGCCACGTGAAATTCCCGCGCGAAAACAGCGTATTGGCCGTCCGGGTCCGGGATCGTTCTTCGGATGGCACGCGCGCGGCGGGATTCCGTGTCCCGGCGGGCTGCGGACGAAGCACCTCCGTCGATGCGGACGCTGCCCCCTTTTTTGAACGCAACCGCAAGGGCGGCGAGAGCATCGCTGACTATGTGTATCCGCCCGTCTGCTCTTTCCCCGTTGGACCCGAAAGGAGGAGGTATGGCCAAGAGAGTCAACGCGAGCATCCCCGACGAGGTGCACCGGGCCCTTCGCGTGAAGCTGGCCGAAGAGGGAACGAACTTTTCCGACTGGCTGCGGGCGCGGATCGAGGAGTACGTCGGCGGCCGAAGACAGGCGAAGACTCCCATCGTGATGCCTCCGGTTCCGCGACCGGAGCTGGTCCCGAGACTCGAACGCAGGCGCAAGAAGAGGGAGGGATGACCGATGACGGACCTAGGCGCAGGGACCGGCCGCTCCATCGGCCCGAACCGGAGACGATCATGGGACGCGTGACCGGCATCGTCGCGATTCTCGGCTGCTATGTCTCGTACAAGGTCGGCGTTGGCATCGGAAGAGAAGAGGCCGAGCGCAGGAGCGTCGACGACTATCTGCGCGGATCCCGGGGAGAGTGCCTCCGGTATCTCAAGGAGATCGACGATGCGATCCGGAAACGGAAGGAGAGGGCCGGCGATCGAGGCAACGAGAGCGAGGACGTGGAGCTCGCGGAATACCGGGAGCTTGAGCGCCATATCGCTCGAATCATCGACCGGTCGGATTCCCTCCGAACCTTGAAGAAGATGCCATGGCTTTGGAAGACCTACGATGGGAACCGAGCCTGGACGACGAAGGACACCGATCAAAAACCGGAAGCTCACGGCACGCCCCGTAGATGAAAGAAAGGAGTCCGGCGATGAAAACAGCCTGGTTGGGGAGAAACAACGACATTTT
>CAYWOT010000201.1:0-4848 GCA_964459975.1 uncultured bacterium | reverse complement strand
CGGTGGTCGCATCGTTCTCGCGATCGGATACGCGTTCCTGCCCAGGCCCGTCCGCGTCGAGACCGCCGTGGTCGGCCGCGGGCCGCTGGAGGTCACCGTTCAGGAAGAAGGAAAGACCCGGGTCGTCGACCGCTACACGGTTTCGTCACCGGTCGCCGGAGTCGCCCGGCGGATCGACCTTCACGTGGGAGACGGGGTCTCCCGAGGCCGGACATTGCTCGAGGTCGAGCCCGCACCTCCGCCGTTTCTCGATCTTCGGAGGGCGGAGGCGGCGCAGGCCAGGGTCGAGGCGGCGAAGGCGTCCCTGCAGTCGGCCAAGGAGCAGGCACGGGTCGCGGAGGCGCGCGAGCCGCTGGCCCGGTCGCGGTTCGAGCGGACGAAGGCCCTCCACGCGGCGGGCTCGGCCAGCCAGGATTCGCTGGAGGCCGCGGAGTCGGAGTACCGGCAGGACGTTGCGTCGCTGCGTTCGGCCGAGTTTGGGGTCCGGGTCGCGGCGTCCGAGCTCGAGGCGGCCCGGGCGGAACGGTTGTCCGCGACGGGCAAGGGAAGGGGCGCCGCGGGAAACCCGCTGGTCCTTCGCTCGCCCGTGGACGGCCGCGTCCTGGCGGTCTTTCACAGGAGCCGGGGCGCGGTGAGGGAAGGGGAGCCGCTGCTCGAGATCGGCGATCCCCGGTCGCTCGAGGTCGAGGTCGACGTGCTGTCAGCCGACGCGGTCCGCATCCGCCCGGGATCGGAGGTCCGTTTCACGCGTTGGGGAGGAGAGACGACGCTGGAGGGGAGAGTGCGGACCGTGGAGCCCGAAGGCTTCACGAAGGTCTCGGCACTCGGAGTGGAGGAACAGCGGGTCCTCGTCATCGGCGACATCGTCTCGCCGAGAGCGGAGTGGGAGGCACTGGGCGATCGGTACCGGGTGGAGGCGACCTTTGTCCTCTGGCGGGGCGAGAACGTTCTCCAGGTTCCTACGGCGGCGCTGTTCCGCCACGGCGACGGCTGGGCCGTCTTCGTGGTGGAGGGGGGACGAGCCGCGCTCCGTTCCGTCCGGGTCGGGAGGCAGGCGGCCCGCAGCGCCCAGGTCCTCTCCGGGCTTGCCGAAGGGCAGTCCGTGGTCGTGCATCCCGGAGACCGGCTTCGCGACGGCGCACGCGTCCGCACGCGGTAAGAAGGGCGCCGGCGGCGCCGGGACGCTTTCGGCCGGCCCGTCTACGCGGCGGCGCGGTACGCGGACGCGAACGTCGTCCGCGCGAACTCCTCCAGCGTCGTCGGGGTGGTATTCCCGGCGTCCCGCTCCCGACTGGGGCGGATCCGTCCCGCGTTGAAGCCCCGGAACATCTCGAGCATCGACCTGGCCGCGTCGTCGGACATCCCCATCTCGACCATCGACCGGCGCGCCTCTTCCTCGCGGAGCTGGACGTAGGCAAGGTCCGGTTTCCCGATCGCCGCGCCCAGAATCCTCGTGGCTTCCCCCATCGTCAGGTCCCGCGGTCCCAAAAGGTAGCGGACGTCGTGTCCGGCGAACGCCGTGTCGCGCAGCAGACCGGCAGCGGCGTCGGCAATGTCGCACGTTCCGATCATGGGGCGAGGTGCGTCGGCCCGGATCGGGGTTCCGTTGATCCCCCGCGAATGGATGAGGGGGATGCTCAAGAGATGGTTCTCCATAAAGTACGCGGGCCGCAGGATGCGCACCGCCGTATCGCGAAGCCGTTCCAGCTTCGCTTCGAGATCGTGCAGGCCGAGAATCGGCCCCGTTCCTTCGGACAGGTGCGCTCCGGCGCTGCTCAAGACGACGACGTGCGGAACACGGGCCGTCGAGACGGCCGCTACGAGGGCGTCCCCGACCCGGTTCTGATACTCCCGGACGTCCGCGGCATCGGGTTTCGGAGGGATCATGACGAACGCGGACCTGGCGCTCGTAAACGCCCGGACGAGGAACGAGGTGTCCTCGATGTCGCCCGGCCGCGCCTCCGCCCCCTTTGCGGTGAGCGCGGCGAGCCGGCCCCGGTTCCTGGCGACCGCGCGAACCGGTTCGCCCGCGGCCAGCAGGGCCGTTGCAATCCTGGATCCGACGTTGCCCGTCGCTCCGCAGATAACGATCGGCGATTTCATCGCAGGCCTCCCGAAAATCGAATTTCTCCCATTCCGGTTGTAGGATTCTCCCGGGAGACGCCGGGATCCCTCCAGGATCCCCAAAAAAGGCCGGGCCGCCCGGGACTCGGGATGGGGGCGGCGTGCGAGATGCCTCATCCGGACCGGTAGCCCGCGGGCGCGGCGGTCCGGGTTCGGATATCCGTCGGAAAAGGCGGGTGAGGAACCGTTTCGAGCGAGCGGCCCTGTCGTCAGGGGCGGGGTGTCCGGACTGTTGTGTTCTCGCACCAGGACCTGGCGTTCTGAAACATCCGGAGCCACGGAGAGGCATTCAGGTTCTTCTTCCATGTTTCCGGCATAAATCCCCATTGCCATTTAAGAAACGTCCGTTCCGGATGCGGCATGATCGCGAGATGCCGCCCGTCCGGAGTGCAGAGCGCGGCGATCCCGTCTGCCGATCCGTTGGGGTTGAAGGGGTACTGCATCGTCACCTTCCCGCGATCGTCGACGTACCGGACCGGCGCGAGCGAAAGGGACTCGACCTTCCGCAGGATCCCCCTTCCGGGGAAAAACGCCCTGCCTTCGCCGTGGGCGACCCAGATCCCGAGTGTGGAGCCCTGCATTCCTCGAAGCAGGATGGAGGGGCTCGGGAAGATCCGGACGGTCGCGAAGCGGGACTCGAACCGGTCCGACAGGTTGCGGACGAACCGCGGCCGGACCCGGTCCTCGATCCCGTCCCACGGGACCCAGCCGAGCAGCGCCATCAACTGGCAGCCGTTGCACACGCCGAGGCTGAAGGTGTCGCTCCGTTCGTAGAAGGCGCGGAACTGCTCGAAGACGCCCGGATTGAACCGGATCACCCCGGCCCAACCCTTGGCGGAGTCCAGGACGTCGGCGTAGCTGAATCCCCCGACGAACGCGATTCCCCGGAAGCGCGCGAGGTCCGCGCTCCCCGCGAGGAGGTCCGTCATCGTCACGTCCCAGGCGTCGAACCCGGCCAGGTGGAACGCCGACGCCATCTCGCGGTCGCTGTTGCTTCCCTCTTCCCGGATGACCGCGACCGCCGGCTTGTCCTTCCGTCGCAGGGCCGCGGCGGAAGTCGGCTCCGGGGCGAACGTCAGCCGGTACGCGGGTCCCGGCCGGTCGAAGACGTTCCGTTTCTCCTGAGCGACGCATTTCGGGTTCGCCTGCAGGCGCTCCAGCCGGTGGCTCGTCTCCTCCCAGACGGCGCGCAGAACGGCCATCTCTTCCGAAAGGAGGAGCCGGCCGTCCACGGAGATCCGGATCCGTTTCGCCGCCGTCGTCCGTCCGAGCGTGCGGCAGGGGACCCGCGCCTTCTCAAGGCGGGACACGATCGTCCGCTCGTGCTCGGGAAGGTATTCGATCGCGAGGCCGGGTTCCTCGGAGAACAGGAAGGGGATCGGATCCACGTCCGTCGCGGCGAGGGAGAGGCCGCAGTTCCCGGCGAAAGCCATCTCCAGGAGCGTCGTGACAAGCCCTCCGTCGCTGCGGTCGTGGCCCGACAGGACGAGGTCGTCCGCGATCAAGGCCTGGACGGCGCGAAACGCCCGCGCAAGGAGCGCGGACTCGTCGACGTCGGGGGAGCGGTCCCCCGTCTGGCCGTAGACCTGCGCGAGCGCCGACCCGCCCAACCGGTCCCTTCCGCCCCCGAGATCGACGAACAGGATCCGGCTCGCGCCCGGGCGCTTGATATCCGGGGTCACGACCTTCGTGACGTCGGGGCACGGCGCGTAGGCCGACAGCACGAGCGTGCCCGGCGCCTTGACGGTCTCCTGGGTTCCCCCGGCGGCCACCTTGGCGGCCATCGACAGGCTGTCCTTGCCCCCGTCGATGGCGATCCCCAAGGCCAGAAGGATGTCCCGGAGCGCCACCGCCGCATCGTAGAGCCTGGCCCCTTCGCCGGGGAGCTTCGCGGCCCACATCCAGTTCCCGGAGCATTTGACCTCTTCGAGCCTTGCGATCTTCGCCCAGATCAGGTTGGTGAGCATCTCGGCGACGGTGAGCCGGGCCATCGCCGCGGGATCGACGAGCGTCTTGAGCGGCTGCTCGCCGATGGAGATGGCCGCGCCGGTCGTTCCGAAATGGCTCTGGGCGACGACGGCGACGTCGGACACGGTGAGCTGGAGCGGTCCCGCGCACTGCTGCCGCGCCACGAGGCCGGTGACGCTTCGATCGACCTTGTTCGTCAGGAACCGCTTCGATCCCACGGAAAGCAGGCGCAGCACCCGGTCGAGAGCGCTGCGGACCGTGAGGTTCGGGGGAAGGGCAAGGGGCGCGATCGCCGGAGGGACCCGGTCGAGCCGGAACGTCTTCCGCGGCATGTCCCCCAGGACCTGGTCCAGGTCCAGATCGACCGGAGTGCTCCCGTCGCGCTCGTCGTGGAGGACGATCCGCCCGTCCCCCGTGATCCGCCCGATGAAGGCGAGCGGGACTTTCTCCCGGCGGCAGATCGTTTCGAACCGGTCCCGGCTCTCGGGCCGGATCAGCAGCGCGTTCTGCTCCTGGTATTCCGCGCCCCACAGCTCCAGGACGGAGAGCGTGTCGTCTCCGCTCGGAATCCTGCGGATCTCGATCTTCGCACCGGCCGGATAGATGATCTCCTTGACGACGTTGCAGTTTCCCCCGGCCCCCTGATCGTGAATGCTCACGATCGGATTGTCGTCCCCCATGTCGATGCAGGCGCGGACGACGCGGTTGACCTTCTGCTCCATTTCGGCGTCGCCGCGCTGGACGGCGTTGAAGTCG
>CAYWOT010000200.1:0-4902 GCA_964459975.1 uncultured bacterium | reverse complement strand
TCATGATGGTCGCCGGGTTGCTGTTGACGAGCACCACCTGGTACCCCTCTTCCTTCAGGGCTTTGCACGCCTGGGTCCCGGAATAGTCGAACTCGCACGCCTGCCCGATGATGATCGGTCCGGAGCCGATGAGGAGGATCTTCCGGATGTCGGTTCGCTTGGGCACTCTCTCACCCGTTTCCCGCGGCCTCGGACGGACCGTCCTGGATATAGACGTTGTCCAGGCCGAGGCGGATCGCGATCCGGACGGCCCGCTCGTATTCGGCCGCCGACAGCTTCCGGTGCAGCTGCGGGAGGCGCAAGCCCAGGCCCTTCCCGCTCTTCGCGCTTTCCGAGAACCCGGGCGCCTCGTAGGCCGGGAAATACTGCCCCATGAGGGAGACGGCCGCGCCGGATCCGTAGGTGTCGCGGATGAATGTCAGGACGTCCCGCGTCTCGTCGACGCGCCCCGGCAGGACCAGGTGCCGGATGAGAACACCCCGCTCGGCGATCCCGTCTTTCCCGAGTCGGAGCGGTCCCGCCTGCCGCACCATCGCGTCGATCGCCCGCTCGTTGTGCACGACGTAGTCCGGCGTCCCGGACGCGATTTCCGCAAGCCCGCCCGAGCGGTATTTCATGTCCGGAAGGTAGAGATCCACAATCCCGTCGAGGGCAACAATGCATTCAAGCGTTTCATAACCGTTCGTATTATAAACTATTGGAATTCTGAGTCCTTTGCCTCTTGCGCGCGCAACCGCCTCCACCACGTGAGGGACGTGCGGCGTGGGGGTGACGAAGTTGATGTTGTGGGCGCCCCTTCGCTGGAGCCCGAGGAGCCGTTCGGCGAGGTCCTCGTCCGACATCTCCCTGCCGACGCCGAAGCGCGAGAGCGGGTAGTTCTGGCAGAAGACGCACGCCATGTTGCAGTGGGAGAAAAATACGGTGCCGGAACCGCGCGTGCCCGAGATCGGCGGCTCCTCCCCGTGGTGAATCGAAACGGCGGCGACCTTCGCCTGCGCCCCCGCTCCGCAGAAGCCTCTCTCCCCCGCCAGCCGGTTCGCCCCGCACGCCCGCGGGCACAGGCGGCAGGCCCGCAACAGCTCCCGCACCTCCCCTTCCCGAAGCGCACGACGGAGGGGCGGCCCGAGCCTTTCTCCGCCCGATATTCCCGGTTCCGCCCGTCCGGTCATGGATCGACTTCGCCCGTCAGATGGCGGTAGAAGCGGGTGAACAGATACCGGGAGTCGTGGGGGCCCGGCGACGCCTCCGGGTGGTACTGCACCGAGAAGCAGCGGAGCGACGGAACGCTCAGGCCCTCGACCGTCCGGTCGTTGAGGTTCAGGTGGGTGACCTTCGCCCGGTCCCCCAGGGATTCCGAATCCACCGAAAAGTTGTGGTTCTGGCTCGTGATCTCCACTTTCCCGGTGGCCAGGTTCATGACCGGCTGGTTGCAGCCGTGATGCCCGAATTTCAGCTTGATCGTCCTGCCGCCCAACGCGAGTCCCATGATCTGGTGGCCGAGGCAGATCCCGAACACCGGCACCTTTCCGAGCAGCTCCCGGACGGTGCGGACCGCGTAGGGGACGCCCTCGGGATCGCCGGGTCCGTTCGACAGGAAAACACCGTCGGGGCGCTTCGCAAGGATCGCGGAGGCCGACGTTTCCGACGGAACGAGCGTCACGTCCATCCCGTGGGAGACGAGCATCCTCATGATGTTCTGCTTGATCCCGTAGTCGATCGCCAGGACGCGGGGCACCCTGCCGAAGCGGGCGCGGTATTCCGATGCCGGCAGGTAGCCTTTCACGAGGTCCCAGTCGCCCGCCCCCCAGTGCGCCTCCCGGTCCGACGTCACCTCCCGGACGAGATCGCGGCCGACGATCGGCGGCAGCTCCCGCGCCTTCCGCACGAGGCGCTCTTCGTCGGAGTCGACGGACGAGAGGAATCCCATCTGCGAGCCGCCTTCGCGCAGGCGCCGGGTCAGGTCCCGGGTGTCGATCCCGGAGATTCCGCAGACATGGTAGCGACGCAGGTATCCGTCCAGCGACTCGACGTGGCGCCAGTTGGACGGAAGGCGCCAGATCTCGCGAACGACGAGCCCCTCCACCCAGGGGCGGGTCGACTCCACGTCGTCCGGGTTGATTCCGGTATTGCCGATCTCCGGATACGTCATCGTCACCATCTGCCCCTTGTACGAGGGGTCCGTGAGAATCTCCTGGTAGCCGGTCATCCCGGTGTTGAAGACGACCTCGCCCCCGGTCTCGCCCGTGTGTCCGAATCCGGTCCCGCGGTACACGGTTCCGTCCGCCAAGGCCAGGATCGCCTTTCGGTCAGGCATCCGCGGCGGTCCCCTCGAGCAGGGAATGGGTGATCCGTCCGCCCCGAATCACGGCGACGGCCCGCCCGGTCATGGTCCAGCCGAAAAACGGGGTGTTGCGCGACTTCGATCGAACGTCGGATTCCCGGAACTCCCATTGCACCTCCGGGTCCACGATCGTGACGTCGGCGTCGGCTCCCGCGCCCAGCGTTCCTTTCCTCGAAAGCCCGAGGATGCGGGCGGGCGCCGCGCTCAGGAGGTCGGCGAGGCGTAGCGGCGTCACTCCGCCCCCCGCGAGCAGCGCCATCGACAGGGGGAGGGCGGTCTCCAGACCGATGATGCCGTTGGCGGCGGCCGTGAATTCGCACCGTTTGACGTAGGCGTCGTGCGGCGCGTGGTCACTTGCGATCGCGTCGATCGTGCCGTCGGCGATCCCCTCGAGGATCGCCATCCGGTCCACCTCTCCGCGCAGCGGCGGGTTCATCTTCGCGTTCGTGTCGTACCCTTCGATCGCCGCTTCGGTGAGCGTGAAGTAGTGCGGCGCGGTTTCGCACGTCACGTTCACGCCCGCCCCCTTGGCCAGGCGGATGAGATCGACGCCGGTCTTCGTGCTGACGTGCTGGATGTGGATCCGCCCCCCGGTGAAGCGCGCCAGCAGGATATCCCGCGAAATGGCAATCTCTTCGGCCGCCGCCGGAATTCCCGGAAGTCCGAGCCGGTGGGCGGTCCATCCCTCGTTCGCCGCGCCCCCGTCGCAAAGTTCGGGATCCTCGGCATGGTCGAGGAGAAGGAAATCGAACGCCCGGGCGTACTCGAGCGCGCGGCGCAGCATCAGGGAGCTTCGGATCGGCACTCCGTCATCCGAAAACGCGACCGCTCCCGCCTCGAACAGCTCCGAGAAGTCGGTCATTCCCTCGCCTTTCTGGCCCCGCGTCACAGCCGCCACGGGGAAGACCTCCGCCGATCCGGCCGACGCCGCCTTCTCCCGGATGTACCGAGTCACCGCCACGTGGTCGTTGACCGGCCTGGTGTTCGCCATGCAGACCACGGACGTGAATCCTCCCGAAGCGGCGGCTGCGGTGCCCGACCGGATGTCCTCCTTCCACTCGTAGCCCGGGTCGCGAAGGTGCACGTGCATGTCGATCAGCCCCGGGAGGACCCACTTGCCGGCGGCGTCGATCACCGCCCCATCGAACGTCTTCGGAGCGTCCGGCCCGGCGAGGTAATCCGCAACGCGTCCGTCCCGGATCACGATGCTTCCGGTTTCGTCCCTTCCTTCCGCGGGATCGATCACCCGGCCTCCCTTAATGAGCAGCATGCTGACCCCCCGCAAGAAGGTAGAGAAGCGCCATGCGCACGGCGACCCCCGCCTCCACCTGGTCCAGGATGATCGCGCGGGCACTGTCGGCGAGATCGTCGGCGAGCTCCACTCCCCGATTGATCGGTCCCGGGTGCATGATCACCGCGTCCTGTTTGGCCAGCGAAAAGATGTCCCGGTTCAAGCCGTACAGGCGCGAGTATTCTCTAAGTGATGGAAAATACGCCGATGTCTGCCGCTCGAGCTGGATCCGGAGCATCATCACCACGTCGGCGCCCCGTACGGCCTCCCGGATGTCGTGGGTCACGCGGACCCCGGCCCGGGTCATGTCGAGCGGAAGGAGCGTCGACGGGCCGCAGAGCCAGAGGTCCGCCCCCATGCGGCCGAGGGAATGAAGATCGGACCGGACCACACGGCTGTGGAGGATGTCGCCCACGATCGCGATCTTCAAGCCCGCGATCTCCCCTTTCGCCTTCCGGATCGCGTACAGGTCCAGGAGTCCCTGCGACGGATGCTCGTTCGACCCGTCCCCGGCGTTGATCACCGAACAGGAAACGTGCCGCGACAGGAAGTGTGGGGCACCCGATGCGGGATGCCGCATCACGATGATGCTGGGCTTCATGGCGTCGATGTTTTTCGCCGTGTCCAGCAGCGTCTCCCCCTTCGCCACGCTCGACGCCCCCGAGCTTACGGTCACCACATCCGCGGACAACCGCTTGCCGGCGATCTCGAAGGAAGTCCGCGTGCGGGTGCTTGCCTCGAAAAAGAGATTGACCACCGTCTTTCCCCGCAGGGCCGGGACCTTCTTGATGTCGCGCGTCAGCACCTCCTCCATCGAGCGGGCGGTGTCGATGACGAAGTCGATCTCCTCCGTGCCGAAGTCGGCCAGCCCGAGGACGTGCCTGCGCCTCCATTCCATCGGAATCACTCCTCTTTCCCGCAAGGGCTCTCCCGGAGCACGACCTTCCAGTCCTCTGTTCCCTCTTCGACGGTCACCTCGACGGTCTCCGCCCGGGAAGTCGGGACGTTCCGCCCCACGTAGTCGGCGCGGATCGGCAGCTCCCGGTGGCCCCGGTCGATCAGCACGGCGAGCTGGACGTTCTTGGGACGCCCGAAGTCGATCAGCGCGTCCATCGCGGCCCGGATCGTCCGGCCCGTGAACAGAACGTCGTCGACCAGGACGACTTTCCGGTCGTCGATCGAAAACGGGATCTCGGTGCGCTTGAGCCGCGGCTGATACTCCGCCCTCGACAGGTCGTCCCGATAGAGCGTGATGTCGACGAACCCCGCC
>CAYWOT010000199.1:0-4910 GCA_964459975.1 uncultured bacterium | reverse complement strand
CGGGACACTGAGTTCCGCCATGTCGTCCCCCTATTTCGGCAGGTCTTCGAGCGCCGCCAGGATCCCCTCGGCGCCCGGGTTGACGGCGATCGGCGACCGATAGCTCCACCGGACGATTCCCTGCCGATCGATGACGAACAGCGCGCGCTCGCTCGTCCCGTCCTCATGGCGGTAGGCCCCGTATTGCCGGGCCACATGGCCCTTGGGCTCGAAATCCGCCAGCAACGGGAAGTGCAGCCGGCGCGCTTCGGCGAATGCGTGGTGGCACCAGACGCTGTCTACCGACACGCCCAGCAATTCCGCTCCGAACCGCTGAAACTCGCGAAGCGCCTCGTTGTACAGGGACATCTGGTCGCTGCAGACCGGGCTCCAGTCCGCCGGATAGAAGGCAAGGATGACCGGCCGGCCGCGCAGATCCCGAAGGGAGACCGTGATCTCCGGCGTGACGTACAACGTGAAACCGGGCGCGGGAACGCCCGGGGAGAGCACGGCCACGCCCGCCGGATCCAAGACCTCGTCCGCCTTCGCCAGGTTGCTTGCCCGTTCCTGCCGTGCCGGCATGCTCTTATCGATTGCCATGTTCCACCCTCGATCCGTCGGCAACGGCTTCCCATCGCCGACACTCTTCATTCCGGACCCGCCTGCTTCGAGGCGTTGCCGAAGCGCCGTCAACCGCGTTTCCGAATCGCCGCTCGCCCGGCGACGTAATGCCCGGCCGCATTTCCGCCCCATTCGAAGAGCAAACAGGATGCCGTTCGCAATTGCTTGATTTGGAAGGGCTTCGCTTGGACGCAGGTGCCGACATTTCGGAATTTGCCGAAATCCCGGCGTCCGCGATACGATCGGCGCCGCCACGGCATCAGAATGAAACTGGGGGCGACATGGAACGCTCGGATGCACATTTCCGGATGATGATCGAGACGATTCCCGCACTCGCATGGTCGTGCCGGGCCGACGGTTCGATCGACTTTCTCAACCGGCGATGGATCGATTACACGGGCCTTCCCCTGGCGAATGCGCTCGGCTGGGGCTGGAAGATCTCGATTCACCCCGACGATCTGGAACCGCTGATGGACATGTGGCCCGGGTGCCGGGGCTCGGAGCGGCAGCACGAGGCGGCCGCGCGCCTCCGAGCCTTCGATGGAGCGTATCGTTGGTTCCTCTTCCGTACGATGCCGATACGCGACGAGCACGGCGTCGTGGCTGCGTGGTACGGGATCGGGATCGATGCCGATGACCGCAAGCGCGCGGAGGACACTCTGCGGGAGAGCGAATACCGGTTTCGACACCTGGCCGATTCGCTTCCCAACGTGACATGGATCCGATCTCTGCATCCCGAGCAGGTGCTCTACACGAGCCCGAGCTTCGCGGACATCTGGGGCTTGCCGGTCGAGGAGCTGTACCTGCATCCGCGGCTTTGGACCGAGAGGATCCATCCGCAGGACCGCGACCGCGTGAAGAGCTCCTTCACGCGGTGGATATCCGGGGAGCCGATCCGCTATCACGACGTCGAATACCGCATCGTCCAGCCGAACGGCACCACGCGATGGATCCACGAACACGGCGTACTCAGCGTCGACAACGAGGGGAAGCCGTATTGCGCAAGCGGCGTCTCTTCCGACGTTACGGCACGCAAACAGGCGGAAGCGGAGTTGCGACGAAGCGAGGCCTTCCTGGCGGAAGCACAGCGATTGAGTCGCACCGGCAGTTTCGGTTGGAACGTCGGCACCGGGGAGCTCTTCTGGTCCAGGGAGACATACGGCATCCTCGGCTACGACCCGGCGGCCGCGCCTTCCCTGGAGGTCGTGCTCGCACGGACCCACCCGCAAGACGTCGCCTTCGTCCGGGCGGAGCTCGACCGTGCGTCCCGCGACAGTACGGACCTGGACTTCGAACACCGACTGGTCATGTCGGACGGCCTCGTCAAGAACGTTCACGTGATCGCCCGCGCCGCAAGAAGAGAATCGGGGGCGCTCGAGTACATCGGAGCGGTGTCGGACGTCACCGAGGCCAGGGCGGCGGAAGAGCGGATTCGCCAGGACGAACGCGAGGCCCGGCAGATCGTCGATGCGATTCCTCAGCTCATCTCCGTCCTGTCGCCGAACGGAGACGCCATCTACGTGAACAAGGCGGTGCTCGATTATACGGGGTTGTCCGCAGAGGATATCCGGGCGGACGCCTTGCTGGAGCGCGTGATCCACCCCGACGACAGGATGAGGCTGCTGGAGGAAATTCGGGGAGCGCTGCCGCGAGGAACCCCGTTTCGGACCGAACACAGGATCCTCGGCCACGACGGGGCATATCGATGGTTCCTCAACCATTTCCATCCGCTGTTGGACGACGTGGCGCATGTCGTCCGTTGGTACGTGACGAGGATCGACATCGACGATCGCAAACGGGCCGAGAAGCGCGTCCAGACCGAAAACGTGGTGTTGCGCGAAGAGATCAGCCGTTCGTCGATGTACGAGGAGATCATCGGATCGTCCGCCGCGCTGCGAACCGCCCTGCAACAGGTCGCCAAGGTCGCACCGACCGATTCCACCGTTCTCATCATGGGTGAGACCGGCACGGGCAAGGAGCTGATCGCCCAGGCCATCCATCGGCAGTCCGGCCGCGCCGCACAGGCGTTTATCCGCGTACATTGCGCGGCGATTCCGTCGTCGCTGTTCGCTTCCGAACTGTTCGGGCACGAGAAGGGCGCTTTTACGGGCGCGCTCCAGCGGCGCCTGGGACGGTTCGAAGCCGCCGACGGCGGCACGATCTTTCTCGACGAGATCGGAGAGCTTCCGCAAGACACCCAGCCGGCCCTGCTGCGGGTGCTTCAAGAGCGGGAATTCGAGCGGGTCGGGAGCAACCGGCCCATTCCCGTGGATGTACGGGTGCTCGCGGCGACCAACCGCGATCTGGCGGCCGCCGTCGAGGCGGGCACGTTCCGGCAGGACCTCTACTACCGGTTCCATGTGTTTCCGATCCGGGTTCCGTCGTTGCGCGAACGGGCCGACGACATTCCGCCGCTCGTGGAATATTTCGTCAAGCGGTACTCGAAGAAGGCCGGGAAGAGGTTCCGGAACGTGAGCAAAAGGACCCTGGAGCTGTTCCAGGCGTACGACTGGCCCGGCAACGTCCGTGAACTGCAGAACGTCGTCGAACGAGCCGTCGTTCTGTGTGACGGGGACACCTTCTTCGTGGACGAGAAGTGGGTGCAGCCGGAATCGTCGCGACCGACCGGAAGGGTCGTTCCGCTGGCGAAGGCGATCTCCAAACGGGAGCGGGAAATGATCGAGGCCGTTCTCGTGGAGAGCCGGGGGCGGATCTCGGGCCCGTCCGGAGCGGCGGCCAGACTGGGAATCCCCCGGCAAACGCTGGAGTCCAAGATCAAGCACCTGGGAATCGACAAGTACCGTTTCCGGGCCTGACGGGCTTAATGTCCCGGGTTCACGCGGCCGAACGCGTTCCCCGCGCGCCGCCCTACCGGACCGCTCCTTCGTCCGCTCCGCACTCCTCCATTTCGGAGTGCCGACGAAAATTCGGCAATTTCCGAAAACTCGGAACGGCGATTTCGAAAAACGTCAACGGTTTCAACCTGTTGGATACGGCACCGTCGTTGCACTTCCGTCCGGCGCGGCTACCCGGCACGGGGCGCTGGACACGTACGGAGCAGAGTTAAAGCATGCGGCATCCGCCACAGCGATGTCTGGACGACCGGCGCACCCTCCGAAGCTTGGAGCACCGGGCAGGTCTTGGGGGTGGATGGAAGTTTATCGGCTGTTTCGCAGCGGGTTCGAAGGAGGAACCGGAGGATCGGCGATGAAGCGAATGATGATTTCATTGTTCCTGCTTTCCCTCATGGCGAGCATCTCGATGGCTAAGGACGTTGTTGTCGAGACCCTGATGTCGAGAGATGTGACGGGCCTCCCGGGCAAGGAAGTCGTAATGGCTACCGTGGAGTACCCGCCGGGCTGGGCAGACCCTGTACACCGTCACAATGCACAAGGGTTTATCTACCTGCTGGAAGGCTCCGTCGTGATGCAGGTGAAAGGAGGGGAAAAAGTGACGCTTACGCCGGGACAGACGTTCTACGAGGGGCCCGACGATGTTCATGTCGTGGGCCGGAATGCAAGCAAGACCAGGCCAGGCCGGCAAAGAGGTCACGGCCATTCCTCTCCGGATTATGGTCGTTGACGTATCGAACTCTCCCTCGTGGGAAGACTCGGCCGTGATGAAATTCTTCGAGACATCGACCCGTAACCTCCTCGCCAATGAAGCAGCCGCCGGCGTAGGACATCATGTAGCGTTGTCGGTGGTGGGAACTGACCGGCTGTCCGAAAGCGGCTACTTCCGCGCCAAGATCGCACAGGAGAAGCTGATCCAAGGCTCACCGGTTCCTTATTCGATCGTGCGCGCAACGCAGTTCTTCGAGTTTCTCAAGGGCCTCGCCGACATTTCCTCCGACGGCGACAAGGTGCGTCTGCCGCATGTGCTTTTCCAGCCGATGGCTGCCGACGATGTCGCCGCAGGCGTAGGCAGGGTCGCGGTAGCCCCGCCGGTAAACGGCACAGTCGAAATAGGGGGGCCGGAGCAGTTTCGCGTGGATGATCTCGTTCGGCGGCGTCTGGCCGCGCTCCAGGATCCCCGGGAAGTCATCGCCGACCCGAAAGCGCCTTATGCCGGGGCGAGACTCAGCGAGAGAACGCTCGTTCCCGGCGATGGCGCACGACTCGGCGAGACGACGTTCGAAACCTGGCTCGCGCAGTCGGCAGGACAACCTCCGGCCGCGCATCCTCAGGCGAAACGGAAGGCCAGCTGAGCCGGGTTCGACACCGGAAACGGGGCCGGCGGTTCGGCTGTGCGGAAGGAGCGGCGAGGTGCGGGTTCGCGCCGTTCTCGCGATGACGCACTGGAGCGGGTGA
>CAYWOT010000198.1:0-4938 GCA_964459975.1 uncultured bacterium | reverse complement strand
GCTGAACCGCGCGCCGACGCTGCACCGTCTCGGCATCCAGGCGTTCGAGCCGGTGCTGATCGAGGGCAAGGCCATCCAGCTGCATCCGCTGGTCTGCACGGCCTTCAACGCGGACTTCGACGGGGACCAGATGGCGGTTCACGTCCCGCTTTCCATCGAGGCCCAGATGGAGGCGCGGGTGCTCATGATGTCGACGAACAACATCCTGTCGCCGGCTCACGGGAAGCCGGTGATCAGCCCGACGCAGGACATCGTCCTCGGGATCTACTACCTGACGCGTCCGCGCGAGGGCCTCAAAGGCCAGGGACGGAAGTTCGCCAACTTCGAGGAGGTGCGGATCGCGTACGACGCCGGCGAGATCAAGCTCCAGAGCAAGATCTTCGTCCGGGTGAACGGGAAGGTCGTGGAGACCACGACCGGCCGGGTCCTCCTGTACGAGGTCGTTCCCAAGGAGGTCGCCTTCGACCAGGTCAACCGGGTCATGAAAAAGAAGGATCTGGCGGAGCTGATCGACGCGGCGTACCGGAGCTGCGGGCAGAAGGCGACCGTCATCCTGTCCGATCAGCTCAAGACGCTCGGGTACACGTATGCCACCGTATCGGGCATTTCGATCTGCATGGAGGACATGAAGATCCCGAGCAACAAGAAGACGCTTCTGGACCGGGCGACCGCGGAGGTCGAGGCCGTCGTGGAGGAACACCAGGGCGGATTGATCACCAACGGGGAGCGGTACAACAAGGTGGTCGACATCTGGTCCGCGGCGACGGAGCAGATCGCGACCGAGATGCTGCGGGAGATGGGGACCGAGACCCTTTCGGTCGGCGAGGGGAAGGAGCTGAAGGTCCCGAGCTTCAACCCGATCTACATGATGGCGGACTCGGGGGCGCGCGGGTCGGACAAGCAGATGCGTCAGCTGGCCGGCATGCGGGGCCTGATGGCGAAGCCGTCCGGCGAGATCATCGAGACCCCGATCACGTCGAACTTCCGCGAGGGCCTGTCGGTGGGGCAGTACTTCATCTCCACCCACGGCGCCAGGAAGGGCCTCGCGGACACCGCGCTCAAGACCGCCAACTCCGGGTACCTGACCCGGCGTCTGGTGGACGTGGCGCAGGACTGCATCATCATCGAGGAGGACTGCCGGACCCTCGACGGGATTCCCGTGCGGGCGCTCGTGGAGGGCGGGGAAATCATCGACCGGCTCGCGGACCGCATCCTGGGGCGCGTGGCGCTGGAAGACGTGTACGACGGCGATGGGAACCTGCTCGTCTCCGCCAACGAGGAGATCACCGAGGAGGTGGCGCGGCAGATCGAGATGTCGGGCATGGACGAGGTGAAGATCCGCTCGGCCCTCACCTGCGAGAGCAAGCGGGGAGTCTGCGCCCTGTGCTACGGCCGCGACCTGGCCCGCGGAAAGATGGTGACGATCGGGGAAGCGATCGGAATCATCGCCGCGCAGTCGATCGGGGAGCCGGGAACCCAGCTCACGATGCGGACGTTCCACATCGGCGGGACGGCGTCCCGGTTCGTCGAGCAGAGCTACATCCAGTCGAAGCACGCGGGGAAGGTCAAGTTCCAGGGCCTCACCGTGATGAAGAACAAGGAAGGCAAGCACGTCGCCATGAACCGGAACGGCTTCCTGGTCGTGCAGGACGAGAGCAACCGGGAGCGCGAGAAGTACCCGATCACCTACGGCGCGACCCTCATGGTGAAGAACGGCGAAAAGGTCAAGGACGGGCAGCGTCTCGCCGAGTGGGATCCGTACAACATCCCGATTCTCACGGAGGTGTCCGGGATCATCAAGTTCGGAGACATCCTCGAGGGGGTCACGATGCGGGAACAGCTCGACGAGGTGACGGGGCGCTCGACCCGCGTCATCATCGAACCGAGAGACCCGGACGCCCGTCCCCGGATCTCGATCAAGGACGACAAGAACCGGACCCTGAAACTTCCGGGCTCCACGAGCGACGCCCGGTATCTCCTTCCGATCGGCTCGAACATCCTGGTCGAGGAGGGGCAGGAGGTCCTGGCCGGCGACATCATCGTGAAGATCCCGCGGGAGACGACGAAGACCAAGGACATCACCGGCGGCCTGCCGCGCGTGGCGGAGCTGTTCGAGGCGCGCAAGCCCAAGGAGTTCGCGGTCATTTCGGAGATCGACGGCGTCGTCCGGCTGGGCAAGGATTTCAAGGGGAAGAGGAAGATCCAGGTGGTCCCGGAGGTCGGAGAGGCCCGGGAATACACGATTCCCCGGGGCAAGCACATCACGGTCCACGACGGGGAGCGGGTGCGCGCCGGAGAATCGCTGATGGACGGCTCGCCCAACCCGCACGACATTCTGCGGGTTCTCGGAGACAAGGAGCTCGCGCGGTTTCTCGTCGACGAGATCCAGGAGGTCTACCGTCTCCAGGGCGTTCGGATCAACGACAAGCACATCGAGGTCATCGTTCGCCAGATGCTCCGCCGGGTCAAGATCAGCGATCCGGGAGACACCCACTTTCTCGTGGGACAGAGCGTGGAGAAATGGGCGTTCAAGGAGGAAAACGAGGGGATCCAGGCCAAGGGCGACCATCCCGCGAAGGCCGACCCGCAGCTCCTGGGGATCACCAAGGCCTCCCTGTCCACCGAATCGTGGATCTCCGCGGCGTCGTTTCAGGAAACGACGAAGATCCTGACCGACGCGGCGGTCCACGGGCGGGTCGACGGCCTGTCCGGCCTGAAGGAGAACGTCATCATGGGACGCCTCATTCCGGCGGGGACCGGAGGACGCCTCTACCGGTTGGTCGAGATGGAGGCGGATCCGCCGCTTCCGTCGGAGATCAAGGAGCAGGCGGAGGAGGAAATCGTCGAGGAAGAGGAAGAAACGGGTTGACACCAGAGCGGTGAAATGATAGAAAAATTGCTTCTGTTTTGGCGTGTGTCGAGATTCGGGTAGGAGAGGTGGGGGGAATGCCCACGATCAACCAGCTTGTGCGGAAGGGGCGCGAGGCGGCCGTCGCGAGGAGCGACTCGCCCGCGCTGGATCGATGCCCTCAGAAGCGGGGCGTCTGCCTGAGGGTGTACACGACGACACCGAAGAAGCCGAACTCGGCGTTGCGGAAGGTGGCCCGGGTGCGGCTCACGAACGGGGTCGAGGTGACCGTGTACATCCCGGGGGAGGGGCACAACCTCCAGGAACATTCGGTCGTCCTCATCCGGGGCGGCCGGGTGAAGGACCTTCCCGGCGTTCGGTATCACATCATACGCGGAAAGCTGGATTCCGTTGGTGTCCAGGACAGACGGAAGTCGCGGTCGAAGTACGGAGCAAAACGACCCAAATAGCTTTCCCCGACCGGAACAGGGTAGTATCGGCCTTTCCCGGCGGCTCGCCGGAACGAGGGCACAAGGAGGTGGCCGTTCATTCGAGGGTCCCGGCGGAAGTTCGACCGGGAACCGCGGCTACCTGTTCGCTTAACTTGAGGCGGCACTTATCGGCAAGGAGGCTTTCCTGATGCCCAGACGGGGATTTGTGTCCAGGCGGGTCGTCGGGGCGGATCCGGTTTACGGCGATCCGCTTGTCGCGAGGATGATCACCGGGATCATGCGCAGGGGAAAGAAGACGATCGCGGAGAAGATCGTATACGGATCGCTCGAGATCCTCAAGGAGCGCACCAAGGAGGATCCCGTGTCGGTGCTGAAGAAGGCGGTGGAGAACACCAAGCCCCTCCTGGAGGTGAAGTCGCGCCGGGTGGGAGGCGCGACGTACCAGGTGCCGGTGGAGATCCGGCCCGACAGGCGCCTCGCGCTGTCGCTCCGCTGGATGATCAACTTCGCGCGGGAGCGCTCCGAGAAGACGATGATCGACCGCCTGTCGGGGGAGATCCTGGACGCCTATAACAACCGGGGCCTGACGGTGAAGAAGAAGGAAGACACCCACAAGATGGCCGAGGCCAACAAGGCCTTTGCGCATTACCGCTGGTAAGTGCGGGAGCCGGAAAGGAACAGTACGCAAGTGGCACGAACCACGCAGTTGGAAAAGATCCGGAACATCGGGATCATGGCCCATATCGACGCCGGGAAGACCACCACCACGGAGCGAATCCTCTATTACACGGGAGTCTCCCACAAGATGGGAGAGGTGCATGAGGGGACCGCGACGATGGACTGGATGGAGCAGGAGCAGGAGCGGGGGATCACCATCACGTCTGCGGCCACCACGTGCTTCTGGCGGGACCACCGGATCAACATCATCGACACGCCGGGGCACGTGGACTTCACCATCGAGGTGGAGCGCTCGCTGCGCGTTCTGGACGGGTGCGTGGCGGTGTTCTGCGCGGTCGGCGGGGTCGAGCCGCAGTCGGAGACCGTGTGGCGGCAGGCCGACAAGTACCGCGTTCCCCGGCTGGCGATGATCAACAAGATGGACCGGACGGGCGCGGACTTCGAACGCGTCGTCCGCATGGTCAAGGAACGCCTCGGGGCGAACCCCGTCCCGCTCCAGATCCCCCTCGGAAGCGAGGAGGGATTCCGCGGGGTCGTCGACCTCGTCCGCCGAGAGGCGGTCATCTGGGACGAGGACACCCTTGGGGCCCGCTTCCGGATCGGGACGATCCCGAAGGAGATGGAGGTGGCGGTCGATGAGGCGCGCGAGCGGCTCCTGGAAGCGCTCGCCGACGTCGACGACGCCATTCTGGAAAAGGTGCTGGGCGGCGGGAACGTCGGGGAGGCGGAGCTGCGGCGCGCGATCCGGCAGGCCACCGTCGGGCTGAAGATCGTTCCCGTCCTGTGCGGGACGGCCTTCCGGAACAAGGGGATCCAGCCTCTTCTCGACGCCGTCGTCGACTACCTTCCGTCTCCCGTCGACATCCCGCCGGTCGAGGGGATCGACCCGCGCGACGGGTCGACGACCCTGCGACGGGTCGCGGACGACGAACCCTTCTCGGCCCTTGCCTTCAAGATCAT
>CAYWOT010000197.1:0-4940 GCA_964459975.1 uncultured bacterium | reverse complement strand
GCCCTCCACGAGGCGCCGCTCGGCCTCCCGCAGCAGGTTTTTGAGACGGATCGGATCCTCCTTCGCCGTCCCGGCCGCCTGGTGGGCGGGCATGTAGATCGACACGCAGGGCCCTCGCCGTTCCTCGACAAGCGCCTGCAGCTCGTCTCGGGTCATCCGTTCCATGGCGGCGTACCTCCCTCGTTCCCGCGGCGGCCGTGTCCGAAAGCCGGCCGCCGCGTTCTCAGACGTTTGGATGGCCGGCGTCGGGGGCGGATTCGACGGGATGCGCCGCACGTTTTTTTGAGGCGCACCGGCGGGCGACGGACTTCCGTCGATCGGGAAAGCGTCAGCGGGGGGCCGGATCGGAGCATGCGCGAAAAACGGGACCGGGCGGGGGCTTTTCGCCCGACCCGGCGGCCGATACCGAGGCGAAGGAGGAAAGGACGATGGCGACGAGGAAAGCGGTGCAAATCCACGCGTACGGAGGACCGTAGGTCCTTCGCTACGAGGAGGCTAACGCGGGCCGCGCCGGCGCCCTTACTCGGCGCCCCCGCCCAGCACGGCGTACAGCTTCACCCGGTTCGTCCGCTTCGCGAGACGCACGGCGATCAGCCCCTGCTGCGCCGCATAGAGCGACCGCTGCGCGTCGAGGACGACGAGGTAGTTGTCGATCCCCTTGGCGTAGCGCGCGCCGGCAAGACGATACGTCTCCGCGACGGCGTCGGCCAGCGACTGCTGCGCCGACAGCTGTTCTTCGACCGTGCCCCGCACGGCGAGGGCGTCGGCGACTTCCCGGAAGGCGGTCTGGACCGCCTTTTCGTATTGGGCGACGGCGATCTTCCGGTCCACCCGGGTCACGTCCAGCGCCGCCCACGCGCGGGCGTCGAAAACCGGCACGAGGGCCTGCGACGAAAGGTCCCACGCGCCGGAGCCGGGCCGGAACAGACCGGAGAGCTCGCTGCTCGCGGTCCCGGCCGCGGCGGTGAGCGAGATGCGGGGGAACAGGGCCGCCCTGGCGGCGCCGATGTTCGCGTTCGCGCCTTTGAGCCGATCCTCCGCCTGGAGAATGTCCGGGCGCGAGAGCAGCGTCTGAGACGACAGGCCGGCCGCGACCGCCGGGAAGGGGCGGACATCGTTCAAGGACGCGGGCAGCAGTGTGTCGGGCACCGGGGAGCCCGCCAGGAGGTTCAGGGCGTTTTCGTCCTGGGCCGCAAGCCGGGTGTAGAGGGCGACGTCCACGCGGGCCGCCTCGACCCGCGTCTGCGCCTGGCGCAGGTCCAGCTCGGGCGAGACGCCCACGTCGTACCGCCGCCGGATCAGGTCGTAGGCCGTCCGCTGATTCGCGAGCGTCGCCCGGGCCAGAGCAAGGTTCTCGCGGTCCGCAGCCAGCGTCAGATACGCGGTCGCAACGCCGGAGACGAGGAGGATCTGCGCGCTTCGGCGGGCCTGAGCGGTCGCGAGGTATTCCTGGAGCGCGCTCTGTTTCAAGCTGCGGATGCGTCCGAAGAAATCGATTTCCCACGACGCGATCCCCAGGTTGACGCCGTACGTCTTGTACGTGGCCGCGCTCCCGGTGCCGGACAGGTCCGCGGGCACGTGCTGCCCGCTTCCGCTCGCGGCCGCGGTGAGCGTCGGCAGCGCTTCCGCCCGCTGGACGCGGTACAGCGCGCGTGCGCGTTCGACGTTCAACGCCGCGGTCCGCAGGTCCCGGTTGTCGGCCAATGCGGTCTCGATGACCGTTCGAAGCCGCGCGTCGGAGACGAATTGCCGCCACCGCAGCTCCGCTGCGGGCACGCCCGCCTCCGGCAGCGCGTTGTCGTAGGCCGGCCCCTCGGGCCACCGCGCCGGAACCGGCGCTTCGGGCCTGGAGTACCGCGGGATCAACGCGCACCCGGCCGCGAGGGCGGCGACGAGCACGGGCACGAGCAACCGGAATCTATTCATCGGCCCGACCTCCCGTCGGATCCGTAGAGACCGCCTTCGCGGCTTCCCGCTTCCGGTACGCTCCGGACAACCTGTAGATCAGCACGTAGAACAGCGGCGCGAACAGGGTCACGAGGAACGTGGCGGTCACCACCCCGCCCAGCACGCCCGTTCCGATGGCCCGCTGCGCCCCGGCTCCCGCGCCGCCGGCCAGGGCCAGCGGCAGGACGCCGAACCCGAACGCGAGCGAGGTCATGACGATCGGGCGAAGCCGCAATTTCACGGCTTCCATCGTCGCGTCGATCAGGTCCATCCCCTCTTCCACCCGGCTCTTGGCGAACTGGACGATCAGGATGGCGTTCTTGGTGGTCAGCCCGAGGGTCGTGAGCAGTCCGATCTGGAAGTAGACGTCGTTGGGCATCCCCCGCACGGTCGTAGCGATCACTCCGCCGATGGCCCCCAACGGAAGCGCAAGAAGGATCGAGATCGGAATGGGCCAGCTCTCGTAGAGGGCCGCCAGGCACAGGAAGATCACGAAGATGGAAAATGCGTAAAGCGGGGCGGCCTGGGTGCCCGCCTGCCGTTCCTGGTAGGAGAGTCCCGTCCAGTCGAACCCGAACCCCTGCGGCAGCTTTTGCACGAAATCTTCCATGTCGCGCATGGCCTCGCCCGAGCTTCTTCCCGGCGCCGCTTCGCCCTGGATGTTGATGGACGGGAACCCGTTGAAGCGCTCCAGCTTCGGAGAGCCGTACGCCCAGTGACCGGTCGCGAAGGAGGAGTACGGAACCATCTTGCCGGCGCGGTTGAGCACGTGGAGTCGTTCGAGATCCTCGGGCAGCATGCGGTACGGGGCGTCGGCCTGGGCGTACACGCGCTTCACGCGCCCGCCCTGGATGAAGTCGTTGACGTACGCGCTGCCGAAGGCCGCCGAGATCGTATCGTGGATCGCGGTGATGGGGACTCCCAGCGCGCCGGCCTTCTCCCAATCCACGTCGATCCGGTATTCGGGCACGTCTTCGAGGCCGTTGGGGCGGACCTTGGTCAGCACCGGGTCCTTCGCCGCCATGGCAAGGAGCTGGTTGCGCGCCGCGATCAGCTTGGCGTGGCCCAGTCCGCCGCGATCCAGCAGCTGAAAATCGAACCCCCGGGCGATCCCCAGCTCGATGACCGCCGGCGGCGGAAACGCGAACACCATCGCGTTGCGGATCCCGGAAAATTCGCGCATGGCCCTTCCCGCCACCGCGGTGACCTTCAGGTCCGGCCGGCGCCGGAGGTTCCAGTCCCTGAGCCGGGCGAACGCCATGCCGGCGTTCTGTCCATTGCCGGAAAAGTTCCTGCCGGAGATCGTCATGACGGATTCCACGGCGTCCTTCTCCCGGGTCAGGAAATAGTCCTTCACGCGGTTCATGACCTCCCGGGTCTGCTCGAGAGTCGAGTTCGCCGGCAGGAGAGCCTGGACCATCAGGATCCCCTGGTCCTCGTCCGGGAGATAGGACGTGGGCATCCGGTGGAAAAGGAAAGCGAACGCCGCGACGATCAGGACGAAGACGAACAGGTAGCGCCATTTCCGAGAAAGGGCGCGGCGGACCTCCTTCAGGTACAGGTCGCGGGTCCGGAAGAAGAGGCGGTCGAACCACCGGAAGAACGGCCGCAGGAAGAAGATCCCGGTCTCCGCGGCGTGCTCCCCCTTCGGTACCGCTTTCAGGAGCGACGCGCACAGGACCGGGGTCAGGATCAGGGCCACGACGACCGAGAGGAGCATGGACGCGATGATGGTCACGGAAAACTGGCGGTAGATGACCCCGGTGGAGCCGCCGAAGAACGCCATGGGACCGAACACGGCGGAGAGCACGAGGCCGATCCCGATCAGCGCACTCGTGATCTGGTCCATGGACTTGCGCGTGGCCTCCCGGGGCATGAGGCCTTCCTCGCTCATGATCCGCTCCACGTTTTCCACCACGACGATGGCGTCGTCCACCAGGAGCCCGATGGCCAGCACCATGGCGAACATGGTCAGCATGTTGATGGAGTACCCGAAGAGGCCCAGCGCCGCGAAGGTCCCCAGGATCACCACCGGCACGGCGATGGTGGGGATCAGCGTGGCCCGCATGTTCCCCAGGAACAGGAACATCACCAGAAAGACCAGCGCGATCGCTTCGAAAAGGGTCTTGACCACTTCCTCGATGGCCACCTTGACGAACGGGGTGGTGTCGTAGGGGTAGACGATCTTCAGGCCGTGGGGGAAGAACCGGCCCATCTCCTTCATCTTCGCCTTGACCGCGTCGGCGGTATTCAGGGCGTTGGCGCCGGCCGCCTGGCGAATGGCCAGCACGGCGGAAGGGGTGTCGTTATAGAAAACCTTGCTGGCGTACGATTCCGCGCCGAGCTCGGTCCGCCCGACGTCGCGGACCCGCACGATGGAGCCGTCCGGGCCGACGCGCAGGGGGACGGAGGCGAACTGCTCGGGGGTCTTGAGCAGGCTCTGGACGATGATGGACGCGTTCAGGCGCTGCCCCTTGACCGCCGGCGCGCCGCCGAACTGGCCGGCGGAGATCTCTACGTTGTAGGCGCGCAGCGCCCCGACGACGTCGTCCACCGTCATCCCGTGGTTCGTCAATTTGTCGGGATCCAGCCACACGCGCATGGCGTACTGGCTCCCGAAGACCTCCACCTCGCCGACCCCCGGCACCCGGGCAAGGACCTTCTCCAGGTTCGACTGGGCATAGTCCTGCAGGTCGTCCCCGTCCATGCTCCGGTCCTCGGAGATCAGGCCGACGATCAGCAGGTAGTTCCGGGTGGACTTGCTCACCTTCACGCCCTGGCGCTGGACCACCTCCGGCAGGCTCGCCATGGCGAGCTGGAGTTTGTTCTGCACCTGGGCCCACGCCAGGTCCGGATCCGTTCCCGGGGCGAAGGTCAGCTCCACGCGGGAGGAGCCGGACGAATCGCTGGTGGCCGACAGGTAGAGCATCTTGTCGAACCCCGTCATCTTCTGCTCGATGATCTGCGTCACGCTGTTTTCGACGGTCTCCGCC
>CAYWOT010000196.1:0-4956 GCA_964459975.1 uncultured bacterium | reverse complement strand
GTTCACGTACAACCTGGTCCAGTACCTGTGCGAGCTCGGCGGCGCGGTCCGGGTGTTCCGGAACGACGCCGTCTCGGTGGGCGACCTAGAGGCCCTGGAGCCGGACGGCCTGGTGATCTCCCCGGGGCCGGGCGGCCCGGCAAGCGCCGGGATTTCCGTCGCCGCCGTCCGGGTCTTCGCGGATCGGATCCCGGTCCTCGGCGTGTGTCTCGGGCACCAGTGCATCGGGGAGGCGTTCGGAGGAAAGATCGTTCATGCACGATCTCTCATGCACGGAAAGACGTCGCAGGTCCGGCACAACGGGAAAGGGATCTTTTCGCTGATCGAGAACCCGATGATCGCGACGCGCTACCACTCGCTCGCCGTGGAGCGGGAGTCGCTGCCGCCCGTCCTGGAGGTGTGCGCCGAATCGGAGGACGGCGAGGTGATGGGGATTCGGCACCTCTCCCGGCCCGTCTTCGGCGTCCAGTTCCATCCGGAATCGATACTGACGCAGTACGGAATGCGGATTCTCGAGAACTTCCTCTCGTTGATCGATCCGCGGCAGCCGGTCCACCGCTGCTTCGCCCAGATGCGGGAGGCCATTTCGCAGGTGGCGGCCGGTCGGGATCTGACCGCCGACGGCATGCGGGACGCCATGAGGATGATCATGGAAGGGGAAGCCACCGCGGCGCAGATCTCGGCGTTCCTTTCCTGCCTGGCGATGAAAGGGGAGACGACGGGGGAAATCGCGGCGGCGGTCGAGGTGATGCGCCAGAAGGCGACCCGGATCACGGCACCCGGGGACGAGCCGCTGCTCGACACCTGCGGAACCGGCGGGGACCGCTCGGGGAGCTTCAACATTTCGACGACCGTGGCGTTCGTCGCCGCGGGGGCGGGAATTCGCGTGGCCAAACACGGGAACCGCTCGGTCACGAGCCGCTCCGGAAGCGCCGACGTCCTCGAAGCGCTCGGCATGAATCTCGGCGCGTCGCCGGCGGCCGTGCAGCGCGCGCTTACCGAGGCGGGCGTGACCTTCATGTTCGCGCCGAAGTTCCATGCAGCCATGAAATACGCCATCGGCCCGCGGCGCGAGATCGGGATCCGGACGATCTTCAACATCCTGGGGCCGCTGAGCAACCCGGCCCTGGCGAACCGGCAGGTCGTCGGAGTGTTCAGCGAGGACCTGGGGGATACGTATGCGCGGGTTCTGGCGGAGATCGGGCACCGGCGGTCGTTCGTCGTCCACGGCTCCGACGGAATGGACGAAGTGACGCTGGCCGCGCCGACGGTCGTCTGGGAGATCCGCGAGGGCAAGGTCCGCCGGTACCTGTTCGATCCGCGGTCCGCGGGATTCGAATACGCGTCGGCCCGGCAGATCCAGGGCGGAGACGCGGCGACGAATGCGCGGATCCTGCGGGACGTGCTCTCGGGCGTCCGCGGGGCCGCCAGGGAAGCGGTGCTCGTCAACGCGGCGTTCGCCGTCGTCGCCGGAGGAAAGGCGGAGGACGTCCGCGAAGGGGTCGCCGTCGCGGCGCGCTCGATCGACTCCGGCGCCGCCATGGACCGTCTCCAGGCATTCCTGCAGGTCCTCGGAACGGGGGAGGGGGAATGAGCGGGACGGCCCCTTCCTTGGACGCGATCCTTGCCGCGGTCCGCGAAGATCTGGAAACCCGCAAGGCGGCGGCCGACTTTCCCGGGATCGCGACGGCCGCGCGGACCAACCCGAGGCGCCGGCGGCTGCGTCGCGTTCCGGGCGAAGGGCCGGGGATCATCGCGGAGATCAAGAGGGCGTCGCCGTCGAGGGGATGGATCCGGAAGGACCTCGATGCGGCGGAGACCGCCCGCACCTACGCGGCGGCGGGGGCGTGCGCGATTTCCGTGCTGACGGAGCCCCGGTTCTTCGGCGGATCGCTGCGGGACCTGCGCGAGGCTTCCGCGGCGGCGGGGGAGGTGCCGGTCCTGCGGAAGGATTTCGTCGTCGACGAGTACATGCTGGCCGAATCGCGGGCGAACGGGGCCGACCTCGTGCTGCTGATCGTGGCGGCGCTCGGCGGAAGCACGCAGGAGATGGTCCGGCTGGCCGCCGAATACGGCCTGGAGGCGCTGGTCGAGGTCCACACCGAGGAGGAAATGGCCATCGCGGCCCAAAGCGGAGCGACGATCGTGGGCATCAACAACCGGGATCTTTCCTCGTTCGCCGTGGACCTGGGAACCGCGGCGCGTCTGCTTCCGCTGGCGCCCCCGGGCGTCTTCAAGGTGGTCGAAAGCGGCATCTCGTCCGCCGCGGACGTGGAACGGTTCCATGCGATGGGTGCCGACGCACTTCTCGTGGGGGAGGCGATCGTCCGGGCGCCGGACGCGACGGCGGCGATCCGAACGCTTGCTCGTTCGGCGCGCGCACGATAAAGACGGAACAAAGGAGCCGGGGAATGGAAACGAAAATCATCCTGAAGGACTCGCAGATTCCCAAGACGTGGTACAACATCATGGCCGATATGCCCAATCCGCCGGCCGCCGTTCTCCATCCGGGCACCGGGAAACCGATCGGCCCGGACGACCTCGCTCCTCTCTTCCCGATGGCGCTCATCGAGCAGGAGGTCTCGACGCAGCGGCTCATTCCGATTCCCGACGAAGTGCGCAGGATCTACGCGCTGTGGAGGCCGTCGCCCATGGTCCGCGCCGCGCGTCTCGAGGCGGCGATCGGAACGCGTTCGCGGATCTATTTCAAGAACGAGGCCGTGAGCCCGGCGGGCAGCCACAAGCCGAACACCTCGATCCCGCAGGCCTATTACAACAAGATGGCGGGGCGGAAGCGGATCGCCACCGAGACCGGCGCCGGGCAGTGGGGCTCGGCGCTGGCGCTCGGCACCAGCTTCTTCGGGCTCGAGTCGAAGGTGTACATGGTGAAAGTCAGCTACCATCAGAAACCGTACCGGCGGATGCTGATGGAGGTGTTCGGGGCGACGGTCGTGGCGTCCCCGAGCGAGGACACCCAGTGCGGCCGGCAGATCCTCTCCACCGACGCGGAGTCGCCGGGTTCGCTCGGGATCGCGATCAGCGAGGCGGTCGAGGACGCCGCCACCCGGGAAGACACCAGCTATTCGCTGGGATCGGTGCTGAACCACGTGCTGCTGCACCAGACGGTCATCGGCCAGGAGTGCCAGGAGCAGATGAAGGTCGTGAACGAATATCCCGACATCGTCATCGGCTGCTGCGGCGGCGGAAGCAACATGGCGGGACTTTCCTTCCCGTTCCTCCGCGACAAGATCGCCGGAGGCAGGAACCCGCGCGTAATCGCCGTGGAACCGGCCTCCTGCCCGACGCTGACGAAGGGGGTCTACGCCTATGACTTCGGCGACACGGCGCGGCTCACGCCGCTCGTGAAGATGTATACGCTCGGCCACGATTTCGTTCCGGCCGGAATTCACGCGGGAGGTCTGCGCTACCACGGGGATTCGCCGCTGGTCAGCCAGTTGTGCCACGAAGGGCTGATCGAGGCGCAGGCCTATCCCCAGACGGCGGTGTTTCAGAGCGCGATCACGTTTGCGCGGTCCGAGGGGCTGCTTCCCGCTCCCGAGTCGTCGCACGCCATCCATGCGGCGATCGTCGAAGCCAAGCGGGCGGACGAGGAAGGGAAGGAAAAGGTGATCCTGTTCAACCTGAGCGGGCACGGCTTCCTCGACCTCGCCGCGTACGACGATTTCCTGGGAGGCAAGCTGATCGACCACGCGCACCCCGAGGCCAAGATCCGGGAGGCTCTTGCCCGGCTGCCGAAGGTGGAAGCTTAGAAAAAGGCAAGACGATGTTCCGGATCAAGGTTTGTGGAGTGACCTCGGTGCGCGACGCGGAAGCCGCGGTCGAAGCGGGAGCGGACGCCGTGGGCATCAATTTCTACCGCGGATCGGCGCGCTTCGTTTCTCCGCGCGCGGCGGCGCCGATCGTCGAGGCGGTCCGGGGACGCGCGGCCGTCGTCGGCGTGTTCGTCGACGAGACCCCGGAAGTCATGGCCGCGGTATGCGGCGACCTGGGGATCGAAGTCGTCCAGCTCTCGGGGCACGAGAGCGCGGCCGTAAGCGCCGGGCTCGGGCTTCCGGCGATCAAGGCGGTCCGGATGGAGGGCGAATCGGGCCTGGCGCCGTTCCGCGATTATCCGTGCAGGGCGTTCCTGCTCGACGCGGCCGCGCCGGGGATGTTCGGAGGGACCGGCAGGCCGCTCGACTGGGAGGCGCTGGGGCGTGTGCTGGGCGGGGGGCGGGTCCGGTTCGAAGGCGGCGGGGGCGCCTCGAGCGGAACGCCGTGGATGCTCGCCGGGGGGCTTACTCCGGAGACCGTGGCGGAGGCGATCCGGGCGGCGCGCCCGTTTGGCGTGGACGTGGCGTCCGGGGTCGAGTCGGCCCCGGGAAGAAAGGATGCGCGGAAGCTCAAGGCGTTCGTGGAACGCGCCAGGAAAGGATTCGAACGTGCGGGCATCGACGGGTAGACGGGGGCCGGATCGGAGCGGACACTTCGGTCCGTTCGGCGGTCGATACGTCGCGGAGACGCTGATGACGGCGCTCCTTGACCTGGAGCGGGCCTTCCGGGATGCGGTCCGGGACGCCCGGTTCCGGCAGGAGCTCCGCGGCCTGCTGCGGGAGTATGCGGGACGCCCCACCCCTCTGTATTTCGCCCGGCGGCTGACGGAAAAGGGCGGGGGGGCGAAGATCTACCTCGAGCGCGAGGATCTGGCGCACACGGGCTCGCACAAGATCAACAACACGCTCGGACAGGGGCTGCTCGCCGCGAGGATGGGAAAGCGCCGCATCATCGCGGAGACCGGGGCCGGACAGCACGGCGTCGCGACGGCGACGGTGTGCGCGGCGATGGGCGTCCCGTGCGTCGTCTACATGGGATCGGAAGACATGCGGCGGCAGGAGACGAACGTGCTCCGGATGCGCCTCCTCGGGGCGGAGGTCCGCCCGGTGGAATCCGGAAGCC
>CAYWOT010000195.1:0-4978 GCA_964459975.1 uncultured bacterium | reverse complement strand
CGGACAGGCGCATCCTTCTTCCGGTCCAGTGGGATGACGATCTCCTTTTTGCGCATCAATCCCAGTTCCTTGCGGGCAAGCTCCTCGATGTACGAAGCGTTGGAGCGCAGGCGTTCAACCTCCTGCCGGAGACGCTCGTTTTCCTGGCCGAGTCTGGCGTTTTCGGCGGCAAGCTGCTGCTGCTTCCTGTGGAGACTTACGGTGCTAACGATTCCGACTTCCCCGAAGAGGGAGAAGAAGACGGCCACCGCCAGGAGCGCGCCCATGACCAGAATCGGCCAGCGTTGACGGATCCACGGCTTCAGTTCGCGACTCATGCCGACCTCACCCGAACAGAATGCTTTTGGAGAGCTGGTAAATGGATCGGGGCGTGAACGCCTCTTTCGCGATCTCCCGATACGGAGCGTCTCCGGCGAAGACCGACCACAGGATGTGCGCCTGCGACCCCTTCGCGTCGGCCCCCTCGCCGGTGGCATGCTTGAGATAGGCGTCCGAGAGCCACCCCTTTCTCAGAAACGTTTCGTAGATTCCGAACAGCACCTTTCCCCAGACGTTATCATAGCGGAATTGCCGCAGGCATGGTCGACAGAAATGAGTCCGAAGCGCCGCCTCCGACGTTCCGAAGCGAAGGATCGCCTCCGCCAGGAACCGGGCGCTGTCGCAGCAGGACTCGATGCCGTTCTTCAGGTACCGGGAGATGAACGCGTCCCCGAGGATCGCCGTGTGATCGGCACAGGGGTTTCGGGCCACGCCGACCGGGACTTGCGGATGGCAGTGGCACAGCACCTTCGCCGACGGAGGCAGGAGCCCCGAGAGGATCGGATTCTCCGCGCGTTCCCGCTCGAGGTCCGCGATCCGCACATGCTCCCCGATGCCCGTCAGCGTGATAAAGTCCTCCTTCGGGGTAATGGCCAGGAACCGGATCGCCCTCCCCGTCGCAGGGACGATATGGATCCGGTTTCGGAGGGCTCCCCGGATGAACTCGTTGTCCGCCGGCACCTCGGCCTGGACGGTATGCCAGGTCCGCGGGGGGCGGTAGCCGGGAACCAGCGTCCTCATGCCTGCGGTGTTTACCCCGAACGCGCCGACCAGAAAATCGAAGTCCCGGGTCCGGCCCCCGGCCGTGGTTACCCGGAACCCCCGGGGCAACCGGCGCACCGCCTCCACCCTCTCGTGAACGAAGGCCGCGCCCCGGGCGACGGCGCCATCGAGCAGAAACTGATCGAAGCTCTTTCGCCTGCCCGCCGGGCCGACGGGGCCGGCTCCCCGGAAGACCGTGTAGATCGGCCCCCGACCGGGATTGACGACGCTCACCGACAGCCCCCGGCCGTGGATCTCGTATCCGTCGGCGATCCGCTGTACGACCGGTTCCGCCAGCGACAGCCCCAGGGCCTCGATCTTCCGAACGACGGAGCCGCCGATCGCGCCGGCGCACATGTTGCAGCCCGGTGGCCCGGAGGAATCGAACGTCTTCCGGTCGAACAGGACGACATGGGCAGTCCGCCCCTCGTCCGAAAGACCCCGCAGGAGATGGAGAGCAAAGAAGGTGCCCGCCGGACCAGCGCCGATGACTCCGATCGCCGCCCCATCCGGCAGCACGGTCATGGCATGTCCGAACGCGTGAGATCGGCCATCGTGCCCTTCCGCCGTGCCGCCGCCCTCTCGCCGACGGGGGGGAAGCGGTCGCGGAGAGCGACGCAGCCCCGGGCCGACGGATCCCGAAGCCGGGCGGCCCGCTCCCTTAGAAATCCACGCCGATCGTCCCTGTGGAGGTGCCCGAACTTCCGCCATCCGCGGCCGAGCCCCCGCCTCCTCCACCGGCGATGCCCACCGCCGTACCCGCCACGGCGACGCCGACGAGCGCCCAAAACCACCACGTATCGTACCACGCCGCTTCCACCTTGTCCGCCCCGGACCGGGCCGGCCACCCCGCCTGTGTAAGCAAACCGGCCGCGGACGCCGCCACCCGCGCGTCGCCCTCGTCGCCGTCGGGCCACTCGACCTCGCCGAGCATCGTCGGCGCCTCCCCCTGCGCACCCACCGACAGAACACGGAGGCCGAAACCGTGCTTCCGCCTCTCGAGAATGAGAAGGGCCACCCGCCGCGCGCCCGTTTCCACGAGCATCTCCGAGAGCAAGGGGGCCGCCTCGCCGCCGTCCGGCGAGGAGAAGAGAAGCTCCGTCAGCGCCGCCTTCCGTTCGCGCACGAGGGGAAACTCCAGCGCGCCGAAATCGCCGGGAAGCCACTGGTCCGTTTTCCCGGCGGTCCGGTACCCCTCCGCGGACACGCGGATCGATACAGGCCCCAGCACGTCGATCCGGACGCGCCCCGGCGTCGTTCCGGCCTTCCGTCCGTCCACGCGAATGGTCGCCCCCGGCGGCAGGGAGCTGACGAGAACCTCGGCCCGGAGCGGCGGCCGTTCGCCGGCCCGCTTCCACGCTTCCCGGAACGGCGGGGAGAACAGCGCGGGATCGGGGCGAAACTCCGGCCGGAGGACCCTCGCGCGGGCCAGCATCCGTTCGGCCCGCCCGGTCTTCCCCGCCCAGAGCAGCAGCAAGCCTTTCCGGAGGAAGAGCTCCGCAAGGTACGGCCTCATCGTTTCGCCGAACCGGAACGAGCGGGCGGTGGTCTCCGCTTCCGCCAGGCTGCGCGTCGCCTCCGTGGTTTCCATGCGGTCCATGTGTGCAATCGCATCCTTGATCTTGCCGGAAATCCGGGCGAGCGCCTTTCCGTCCGCGACCGGGAACGTCTCCGTGCCCTCCGTTTCGTCGCTCCCGTCGGCCGGCGGCGGGACCCACCGGACACGCAGGCGCCTTCCCAGGAGCGCCTGCACCGCGTCCAGCCGGCCCTTGGCCGCATCCTCGGCGATGGAGGCCGCCGAGACCTTCAGCAGGAGGCACGGCTCGTCGGGCACGTCGGCACGGACCGACGGCACCCAGGCGGCGCCCCGCACCAGCGCGGCCACCAGGCAGATCGCGACGGCCTTATGCGCGCTTGACGTAAATCTCATCCGTGATGTCGCGGTCGACGGCGACGGTCGTCTCGCCGATCTCCAGCACATACGAGGGATTCTTCTGCAGGAGGCGGATCCGGCTTCCGGGCACGATCCCCAGGGAGCTCAGTTTTTCCAGCCGCTTCCTCGACTTGGGCGTGATGAACACGATGCGGACTTCTTCGCTCAAGACCGCGTCCGACAGCCGCGTCACGAGCGGCCGGATTTCGGTCCGGATCTTGTCGCAGCACTCCCCGCGAGGAATCGGCCGGCCGTGGGGGCAGACCGGCGGATGCCCGAGGAAGGTGCAGACACTTTCGGTGACGGTCTTCGTCAGGATGTGCTCGAACTTGCAGGCGGTGGTTTCCACCTGGGTGTTGTCGAGGTCGAACAGATTGTTGAGCAGCACCTCCGCCAGCCGGTGCCTGCGGATGATCACCCGCGCCCGTGCCTCCCCCGGCGGGGTCAAGCGGACGTCCTCGCCCGACGCCTCAAGAAGACCGAGCGCGCACAGCTCTTCGAGAAGCCGCTCCGGCTGCTCCTCTTCGGTGGTGCGAAGCAGATGGACCCGGGTGGCTTTTCCCTCTTCCCGGAGGGTCCAGATCAGCTCGAGGATCTCGTCCTGGCCGTACTCGGTCATCGCGGTGTTCCTTTCGAAAAGAGCGAACGAACGAAATTCACGACCTTGGACTCGGGCACGGGGAACGAATAGTGGCACCGCGGACAGCACAGGAGGGAGCAGTCGGCCCCCAGGGGGCAACCCGTGCGGCAGCCGCGGTCTTCCGTGTCCATCTCATATTGACAAAGCGGACACCGGATTTTCAAGAAAACTCACCTCCCTTGGCGCATTAGAAGCGGATGCCCAGAATCCGCGACGCGAAGTTGACGACCGTCCCGACCAGGATCGCGAACGGAAAGATGAACGCCGCCATCCCCGCCGCAACCTTCGCGCCCAGCTCCTTGATGATGACGAGCAGGTTCGCGATGCAGGGGATGAAGAGAGTGATCGTGACCAGGCTCACGACGACCTGCCGGGGCGACAGAAGACCCGCCCGCGCCATCGCGAACAGCCCGGCCGCGCCGTAGTCCCTGCGCAGGAACCCGGCGAGGAACGCCTCGGTGGCCTTCGGGGGAAGGGAGAGCGCCCCGACCACGAGCGGCTCCGCGGCTTTCTGGGCCCAAAGAAGCCACCCCGCGCGGTCCGCCACGAACAGGATAAGGGTCCCGAGCACGAAGAGCGGCACGGCCTCGCGGAGGTACCACTCGATGCGCGCCATCGTCTTGACGGCGAGGTTCGAGAACCGCGGCATCCGGATCGGAGGGATCTCGAGAATGAAGTCCGACGTCTCCCCCGGGATGACCCTCGAGGCCAGGTAGCCGGCCAGGACAATGACCCCGAGCACCACCCCCACCCATACCACGGTAGCGAGGGGGCCCGTCTCCGCCAGCATCCCGAGGATGACGCCGAGCTGCGCCGAGCACGGGATCCCGAGCGCCAGGAGCAGGGTCACGATCACGCGCTCCTTGCGCGTCTCCAGGATCCGCGTCGTCAGGGTCGCCATGGTGTCGCAGCCCAGGCCCAGGACCATCGGAAGAACCGCCTTTCCGTTGCACCCGATCTTCTTGAAGATCCGGTCCACCATGACCGCGAGACGAGGAAGATATCCCGAGTCCTCCAGGAATCCGAAGCCGAGGAAGAAGGTGCCCACGATCGGCAGGACGATGGCGATCGAGTACGACAGCGCCATGGAGACGATTCCGTAGGGCCCCACGAGCAGGTCCTGCACCACCTTCCACGGAATCGTCCGCTCCACCACCCAGGTGGTCGCCGGGACGACCCACTTCCCGAACACGCTTCCCTCGAGGAAGTCGACAAGCGTTCCCGCGCCGAACACCCCGACAAACTCGTACGCGAGGAACAGGACGAAGACCAGGATCGGAACGCCGAGCCATGGGTCCATCGCCCACTGGCCGAACGCCCGAGCC
>CAYWOT010000194.1:0-5052 GCA_964459975.1 uncultured bacterium | reverse complement strand
ATGGTGGAGGGGGGAGGATTCGAACCTCCGTAGGCGCTGCCAGCAGATTTACAGTCTGCCCCCTTTGGCCACTCGGGTACCCCTCCGCTGTTCAAAGACCTGGAGCCGACGAAGGGAATCGAACCCCCAACCATCTGATTACAAATCAGACGCTCTACCGTTGAGCTACGTCGGCCGGACCATCCGGTTCTGAAACGCAATATTTGACCGCACCTGCGGCCGAATGTCAACGCCTTTCGACTCCCGGGCCGGTCCCGCCTTTTTTAGGCCGCCCCGGGATCCCGGAACCCGTACGCGCAGAATCCCAGGATCCCCGCGGCCACGCCGACGTTCAACGAGTCGGTTCCCCGCTCCATGGGGATGCGCACCGACCCGTCGCACTTCTCGCGAACCAGCCTGCGGATCCCCGTGTCCTCGCTCCCCAGCACGAAGCCCGTCCGGCCCCCCGCCGGAAGGGTCGACACGTCCCGGTCCCCTTCGCGGAGCGCCGCGTACACCCAGAAGCCCGCCTCCTGAAGATGCTCGACCGCCCGGACGAGGTTGGTCACCTGGATCACCGGAACGTGCGCGGCCGCCCCGGCGGACGCCCGGAACACGGCTCCCGTGACGGGGCAGGAGCGGTCCCGCGGAAGGACCACGCCGGAAAAACCGAAGGCCCGCGCGCTCCGGAGAACCGAGCCCAGATTCTGGGGGTCGGTGACGCCGTCCAGGAGAAAAACGGTGGCGCGGGCCGAAAGAGAGGCCGTCCACGGCGCCAGGTCGAAGTACCGGAACTCCGCGATCTCGGCGGCGATTCCCGCCCCCTCCCGCTGCCCGGTCCGCCGGCTCCATTCCTCCCGTGGACAGGCGACGCACGCCACCCCCGCCGCATCGGCCTTCGCGGCGAGCGCCCGCGCCGCGTCGCGGGGAACCGACGCGGCGATCAGAACGTTCGTGGGCCGTTGGAGGGAGGACCCGAGCAGCTCTTCGACCGGATGGCGCCCGGTGATCCACATGGCTACCGCGGCCGCCGCGGGCTGTCCGTTCCCTTCATCATGTCCGCAGCGAACCGGCGCGCGGCGGCCACCGGATCCGGATCCCGCGTAATCGGCCGTCCCACCACGACATAGTCCGCCCCGTTGCGAACGGCCTCGGACGGGGTCACCACCCGTTTCTGGTCGTCCCGCGCATCGTCGGGCAGCCGGACGCCCGGCGTGACGAGGACGGCCGCCCGTCCCATGCGGCTGCGCACCTGCAAGCCTTCCGCCGCCGAGCAGACGACACCGCCGACGCCCGCGCGGGAGGCCATGTCCGCCAGGCGCAGCACCATCTCCGCGGGGCCCGCCGAAAATCCGATCTCCGAGAGGTCGGAGCCGTCCAGGCTGGTGAGCACGGTGACCGCGAGCACGGTCGTCCCCGTCCCGTGCGCGGCTTGCGCCGCGCGGGCGAGCATCTCGCTGCCCCCCGATGCATGCACGGTGGCGAAGCGGACCCCCAGGGCCGCGGCGGAACGGACCGCTCCCGCGACCGTGTTCGGTATGTCGTGGAACTTCAGGTCGAGGAAGACCTCGCCGCCCGTCTCGCGGATCCGCCGGATGAGGGCGGGGCCGCCGCGGGGAAACAGCTCCATCCCCACCTTGAACAGGCCCACTTCTCCCGCCAGGACCGTCGCCATCGACAGGGCGGCATCCGGGGAATCCGTATCGAGGGCCACGATGATACGCTCCTTCACGGCGCGCACTCCCGCCTCTTCGACTCCACCAGGGCGCGGGCGCGCCCGGCGACGGCCGCAATGGCGACCCGCTCGCTCTCCCCGGTCACGCGGTCCCGGATCTCCGCGAACCCTTCCGCGAAGTTCTTCTCTCCGAAGGTGATCCGCACCGGCATCCCGACCAGATCCGCGTCCTTGAACTTGATTCCGGGCCTCTCGTCGCGGTCGTCGAACAGCACGTCGACCCCGCCGGCGGACAGCTCGGCGCCGACCCGCTCGGCCGTCTCCGCCAGTTCCGAATGTCTCGGGTTCAGCGGGAGCACGGCCAGCTCGAACGGGGCGATCGAGACCGGCCAGCGGATCCCGTCGGCGTCGTGATGCTGCTCGACGGCCGCCGCCGCCGTTCTGCCGACCCCGATCCCGTAACAGCCCATCACGATCGGCCGCTCCTTGCCTGAGCCGTCCAGGTACGTGGCGGACAGCGCCTTGCTGTATTTGGTTCCGAGCCGGAAAACGTGCCCCACCTCGATGCCCCGCGAAAAGTGCAGGGGCCCCGAACACCGGGGGCACCGGTCTCCCTCTTCGACGAGCCGCAGGTCGGCGTACCCCTCCGGCCGGAAATCCCTGCCGGGAACGACATCCACCAGATGCGCATCCCGCTCGTTGGCGCCGGTCGCCCCGGAGGCGATCCTCCGCACCGAGTAATCGGCCAGGATCCGCATGTCGAGCTCCACCGGTCCGGCGAACCCCGAGGGAGCCCCGGTCAGCTCCCGAACCCGCTCTTCGGCGGCCAGCTTTACCCACTCCGCCCCGAGGACGTTCTTGAGCTTGACCTCGTTCACCTCGTGCTTTCCCGACAGCACCACGGCCACGTCGCCCCGATCCGTTTCGAACAGGAGCGTCTTGAGCAGACGCCCCGGCGGGACTCCCAGGAACTCGGAGACCTCTCCGATCGTTCGCCTTCCCGGGGTGGAAACCTTGCGCGGCCGTCCGGCGGCCGGCGCCGGGGCGGATCCGGCGGGTTCGGGCTGCACTTCCGCCTTTTCCAGGTTCGCGGAATAGTCGCAGCGGCGGCAGGAGACGATGGCGTCCTCGCCCGAGTCGGCGATCACCATGAACTCGTGGGAGCTGCTCCCCCCGATGGCCCCGGTGTCGGCCTCGACGGCCCGGAACGAAAGCCCCATCCGCCGGAAGATGCGGCAGTAGGCGTCGTACATGGCCCGGTATGACTCCGCCGCGCCTGCCTCGTCGACGTCGAAGGAGTAGGCGTCCTTCATGAAGAATTCCCGGCCCCGCATGAGCCCGAACCGCGGACGGATCTCGTCACGGAACTTGTCCTGGATCTGGTAGAGCGTCACCGGAAGCTGCCGGTAGGAACGGACGTCGCGCCGTACGAGGTCGGTGATCACTTCCTCGTGGGTCGGTCCCAGGCAGAACTCCCGATCGGCGCGGTCGCGGAACCGGAGCAGCTCCTTTCCGTACGCCTCCCACCGGCCGCTCTCCTTCCAGAGCTCCGAGGGGATGACCGCGGGCATCAGCACCTCCTGCGCCCCCGCCCGGTCCATCTCCTCCCGCAGGATCGTCTCCACCTTGTGCAGGACCCGAAGGCCCGCCGGCAGGTAGGTGTAGATCCCCGCCGCCACCTTGCGGATGAGTCCCGCGCGGAGCATCAGCCGGTGGCTCGCCACCTCCGCGTCGGAGGGCGTCTCCTTGGTCGTCGGGAGAAGGTACCGCGAGTACCGGATCACCCCGCCTTCCTCCGTTCCGCGGCCACCCGCCGGGCGAGCCGGACGACTTCCCCTGCGATGTCCGCCTCGTTGACCTTCCGGATGACCTTTCCGCGGGCGAAGAGCAGTCCCTCGCCCCGCCCCCCGGCGACTCCCACGTCCGCCTCCCTCGCCTCCCCCGGACCGTTCACGGCGCACCCCATGATCGCCACGGTCAGGGCGGGCGAAAGGCCGGACAACCGCCGCTCCACGTCGGCGGCGATCGCGGCGACGTCGATCGAGGCTCTCGCGCACGTCGGACACGACAGGAAATCGGGTCCCCGGCGGCGGATCCCCAGGCTCTTGAGGATCTGCCACCCGACGCGGACCTCCTCCTCGGGAGGACCGGTGATGGAGACCCGGAGGGTGTCCCCGATCCCCTCGGCCAGAAGGATTCCCAGGCCCACGGCCGACCGGACGGTTCCCGAGAAAACGGTGCCCGCTTCGGTCACCCCGATGTGCAGCGGATACGCGAACTTCCGCGAAAAGAGGCGGTATGCGTCCACCGTCGTCGGGACGTCGGATGCCTTGAGCGAGAACTTCACCTGGGTGAAACGGGCCTTTTCGCAGAGGCGCACCGCGCGGGCGGCGCTCGCCATCAGGGCGCCGGCGGTCGGACCCCCGTATTTCGTGAGAAGATCCTTTTCCAGAGAGCCCGCGTTCACCCCGATGCGCACGGGAATCCGACAGGCTCTCGCCGCCCGCAGAACCTCAAGAGTCCTGGCTTCCCCCCCGATGTTGCCCGGATTGATCCGAAGGGCATCCGCGCCCGCTTCGGCGCAGGCGATGGCGATCCGGTGGTGAAAATGGACGTCGGCGATTACCGGAACGGGAGACGCGGCGCGGATCCGGCGGAAGGCGCGGACGGATGCCTCGTCCGGGACCGCCACGCGGACGATCTCGCACCCTGCCTTCCACAGCGAGCGGATCTGGGCCACCGTCGCCCGGACGTCGGCGGTGTCCGTGTTCGTCATGCTCTGAACGGACACGGGCGCCCCTCCGCCCACGGACACGTTCCCGACGCGGATGCGGCGGGTCTTTCTCCTGGGGAGCATCCAACGGATTATAGTTCAGAGCCGGAGGCGGCGGCAAGGAAGCCCGGCCGCCCGTCGAGCTTCCGCGACGGCTATCGAAGTTCCTTCGTGTGGTCCCGCACGACGACCTTGTTCCCCCGGACGACGATCGTGTAGCGTCCGTCCCGCGTGACGTAGAGCCCGACGGGAGCGATCCTCGCGCGCGCATCCTTCCCGATCACGATGAGCTTCTTCCCTTCGACCCGCGCACGGGTCCCGTCCATCAGTACGTATTCGGTCTGGACGGCGAAGGCCGGCCCGGACCCAAGGCACGCGAGGCAGACGAGGGACGCCAGAACCGATTTCGTGAATTTCATGGTCTCTCCTTTCGGTGCGGACCGGCCCCGCCGGTCGGCGCCCGAGGCGTAAGACCCATCGAAACGATGGTGGAGGCCCCGTCGTCGTCGGAGATCCGCACCACGACTTCCACAGATTTTCCCAAGTCCTGTTCGGTCACCGGCCACGAAAGCGTCGTCCCCGAAAGGGTCATCCCCTTGGGTCCCTTCTCCAGCACGTAAGTCAA
>CAYWOT010000193.1:0-5114 GCA_964459975.1 uncultured bacterium | reverse complement strand
TATACGGGCTCGGCCGGCTGGATGTACCGGCTGATCGTGGAATCCCTCCTGGGTCTGCGGCTGGAAGTAGACCGGCTGCAGATTCGTCCGTGCCTTCCCGCGGACTGGAAAGGGTTCAAGGTCTACTACCGGTATCGGGAGACGGTCTACGAAATTGCCGTCCTGCAGCGGCCAGCCGAGGGTGGGGCGACGAGGGTGACCGTCGACGGCATCGAGCAGCACGACCGGACGATCCCCCTCGTCGACGACCGCCGGAACCATTCGGTCGAGGTGGTGATACGCAGCCCCGTTACGGCATCGAGCCTTCCCGCACCTTCCCGTTGAGCCGGGCAAGTTTCCTGTCCAGCACGAATACCTCCAGCGGCTCCGTAAGATAGGGGATGAGGGACTTCGACGGCATGCCGAAGGCGCCCATGCAATCGACCAAGCCCGCGCATGGCGTCGGATAAGCGCGCCCGACCTGCGGACGCCGGCGGATCGGCGGCGACTCGCCGTCGTGATCCTACGCCTATCCAGATCGAGACTCGAGAGCTCGCCGCAGTCTGGGTGAGTCGTATGGGACTCGAACCGATCGCGGATTCGTAGGAATGCACGTTGTGCGCGAGAGTGCCAGACGAGGCATGAAAAAACGTGGTGATGACGAGTGTCCCATTTTGGTCCGAAATCTACGGAAGCCTGCGGAAAATTCCCAAAAATGGCGGAAAGCGTAATTTTGGCGTAGCTACAACTATTTGATAAGAAAAAGGATTATAGCGTCTTATACAGTCCGGACGGCTTGAGGGGGTGGTGGGGAGACCCGTGGGGGTTCGAGTCCCCCCTTCGGCACCATCGCAATAACAAAAGGGATTTCGGCTTCACGCCGAAGTCCCTTTTTTGATGTAATCTGCCCGTGGGTCCCAAATGGGTCCCACTAGTTTCAGACAGATGGACGGCCCGCCAGAGAATGTGCCCACTTGTCGGCGTGGTGAGAGATCGCTCGATTTATGTGCCCCTGAAAACCAAAGAAATGTCCCTAATCAATAGATTCGTTCCTTCCGATACGTAGAGTGATATCTATTCGGAAGATAAGAAATGGAAACGCAACAACAAGAGACGATTCTGGTCGTCGACGATGAAGAAATCATGGTGAATACTCTGAAGACACTCTGTGGGACCATGTGGACAACATGAGGGCGTCGGAAGGCCGCGGGAACACCACGGTGGCGAAAAAACTCGTCATCGCCTTCTTCTCGATGTTCGTCATCCCCATGCTTCTCACGGTGTACCTGTTTACCAAGTACTCGGGCATCATCGCCGGGGATCCCCTTCAACTTGCTCTCCTGTCCGTGTGTGTCGCCCTTTTGGGCACTGGAGGTTTCTTCATATGCCGGTCAGTGGTTCACTCCTTGCTGAAGGCGGGCCGGGACGCTGCCGCCATCGCGGGGGGAGACCTGGAACTGCGGCTGGACATGGAGGCGGAAGGCGAGATCAGCCAACTTGCGAAGAACTTCAACCGGATCACCAGCCGCCTCCAGCAGACGATCGACACCCTTCAGACCTCCCGAAAGCAAATGCAAGCCCTTGTGGCGCAGTTGTGCGACACCGGCAGCCAACCTGGCGACATGACCGCAACATTCGATGTATTCCTGAGTACGCTCCTTTCCCTGACCGGACTCGAGGTCGGCGCCATTTTCCTTATGTCCTCGGACGGTAAATCGCTGAAAGCACGCGTCTTGCGTGAGCTCGACAAGGCGTTGATAACTGCGTCGATCCCGGCCGACGACGGCATCATCGGATGGGTCGCATCCCACGCACAGGCGGTAGTTGTTTCGGAATCGATGCCGTGGAATGGAGGAGAGCTCTCGGATTTCGAGAGGAGCATGACTTGGTCGCTCCACGTGCCGATGGCTTCCGGGGGGAAGATCCGGGGGGTCACCAGCATTGGACTCAAGAAAGGGAAGAAGGAGATCTCGAGCGATGACCTGCAGATGATCCAGAACCTGTCCTCGCAAATGGCGGTGGCTGTGGAGACCGCGGACTTGAGACGGAAAGAGGAGAGAGGCTACATCGAAACGATCGCTGCGTTGGCGGCAGCGGTGGAGGCGCGGGACAAGTACACGCGGGGGCACTCCAGGCGGGTGACGGAGTTCTCCGTAGCAATCGCCGGGAGAATGGGAAAACCGGACTGGTTCATGAAGGACCTGGAATCGGCAGCGCTTCTTCATGATATCGGGAAGATCGGTATCCCGGACCATATCCTCCATAACAACGGGCCGCTTCCTCCCGACGGTTTAAAATTCATTCGCGAGCATCCGAAAGGGGGGGAGAACATTCTGAAGCCTGTGGGTTCGTTGGTGCGGTTGTGCCCGATCGTGCGGCATCATCATGAGCGATTCGACGGCGAGGGGTATCCTGACGGATTGAAAGGGGAGGAGATCCCCTTGGCGGCCCGTATCCTCGCGGTGGCCGACTGCTTCGACGCCATGATCTCCGACCGAGCGTACAAGAAGACCAGAACAAAACAGGAAGCCATGGAGGAACTTATCCGTTGCAAGGGGATTCAGTTCGACCCTCAATGTGTGGATGTCTTCCTCACCTACCTCATGGAAAATCCGGAAGACGGAATTCTATATGGCACCAAGGAATTGAAGCAACGAATATCCTAAGAATTTTAGAATCGTTGGTTTTGCCGAAAAAATTCGATATGAATCAATCCGATGGGGAAAGGATTGGAAAATCCGGAGTGGCGAGGAGTCGAAAAAAAAGGACACATCGTAACTACTTTTCCCATACGCAAGGAGGAGATGGGAATTGCATGCATGAACACACCTTGAAGGGTGGCGGGGAGACCCGTGGGGGTTCTAGTCCCCCCTTCGGCACCATGGCAATAACAAAAGGGAATTTGGCGTCGGGCCAAGTTCCCTTTTTTCATGAAATCAGGCGGACTGGCTAATTTCGGGCTCGCGTGTTCGCTTGGCGCGGAACCTTCGCAGGATTCGCGCAACCTGCCTCCTTTCCGGAGAGCGCCTCGCCGTTATCGGTGGTGCTCGTTTCAAAAAATATGTTGGACAGCCAGATTTGAATTCGTATATACCTATAGTCCCATCACAATGTGAGGAGTGGGCGGAAATACACTGAACCCGATCCTGATCCTTCCGGGAGGTCGGGATGACGCGACAACAGGACAGAGCCGTCCCTTTTTCTCGCCACGCTTTCGATCACGGCGTGTGGCGATCCCCTGCACGCGCTCGCTGGCGGTATTCCAACCGTAACCGGATATCGTTCTGTCGGATCAGCTTCTCCCCCCCCGTATCACCCGATTGCAGATCGAGAGGATGCTGAAAGGGAAGCAGATCTTGTGTCTCGTGGAATCGCGGAAACAAAGAGGAAGGATCATCGTAGATGTCGAGGTTGTTCATTGATCGGTAACCGCGCGGCGCATCAGGAGAGCCAAGCGAAATTCCAGGACCTGGTCGAGACGATCCGGGACTGGGTCTGGGAAGTTGATGCGGAGGGCGTTTACACCTACGCAAGCGCCTGGGTTCGGGACCTGCTTGGGTACGAATCGGAGGAGATCCTTGGGAGAACCTGCTTCGATCTCATGCCCCCGGCCGAAGCCCGGCGGGTGGCCAGGCTGTACCGGTCCCTGGTCGCGTCCCGCCTGCCGATCGTGGCGTTAGAGAACATCAACGTCCACAAGGACGGCCGCCTCGTGGTCCTCGAGACGAGCGGCACGCCGATCTTGAACGCGAACGGGACGCTTCGGGGATACCAGGGCGTCGACAGGGACATTACGGAGCGCAAGAAAGCCGAAGAGGCAGTGAAGGTCTCTCTTGCGGAAAAGGAGTTCTTGCTCCGGGAGCTGGCGCACCGGACGAAGAACAACATGCAGGTGATCGCGAGCCTGATGAACCTCCAGGCCGCAACCTTTTCCGACGAAAAGCTGAAGAGCGCCTTCGCGGATACCCGGGACCGGATCCGCGCGATGGCGCTCATCCACGAGAAACTCTACCGGTCCGACAACCTCTCCTCGTTGAACATGAAGGAATATATAGAAGACCTCATTGGCATCATCCTGCGCGCTCATCGGGGAGCTGTGCACCGCGTAAAGGCGATAACGGACCTGGACGACGTTTCCATCTCCATCGACGCCGCGCTCCCCCTGGGCCTGATCATCAACGAGCTTGTGTCGAATTCCCTCGAGCACGCCTTCTCCGAAGAAGAGACCGGCGCGATCTTCCTTTCTTTCAAGGCAAACGGGGGGCGCGCGGAGCTGATCTACCGGGATGACGGCCGGGGAATGCCCCGCGAATTCGACCTGTCCCAAACCTCTTCGCTGGGATTGAAGCTGGTCCACAACCTCGCGGTGCTGCAGTTGCGCGGGACGATGGACATCCGACACGGTTCCGGCGTGGAATTCGTGTTCACGTTCAATGACTTGGCGCGGATGAGGTCAGCGTAGACATGTCCAAGGCGGTGCTCATCGTCGAGGACGAGATCATCAATTCGATGGCACTTGCGACGGTGCTCCCCGCGTGGGGTTGGCAGGTGGTGGGCATGGTGACCGACGGCGAGGACGCCATCCGTGCGGCGGAGGCACACAAGCCCGACGTTGTCCTCATGGATATCGCCATCCATGGTTCGATTGACGGGATAGGCGCCGCGCGCGAGATCATCGGCCGCCTCGGAATTCCGGTGATTTTCATGACCGGCTATGACAACGAAGAGACCGTCCGGGCGGCCGAGGCGGTCAAACCGCTCGCCTTCCTGGTCAAGCCGCTGGACCCGACCCGCCTCAAGGAGCTCCTGTCGGAAGCGGTAGCGTAGCTACTATCGGAAATGGGGATCGTGCCGAGCCTTTCCACCTGCTCCCGGATATGACTTTTCCCCAGCGCCACGTAGATCATCGTAGTCTTGATATCTGCGTGGCCCATCGCCTTCATGATGCCGAAGGGGTCAGCGCCGGCCATGGCGATAGGGGAGCCAAGGGTGCGGCGCGACCCGTGACCGTGGAGGCGAGGTACGCCTGCACGTTTGCAGGTTCCAGCCAAGCCGTGGGGAACCGTGCCTGGGCCTCGTTTCCAGGGTCTGGACCAGGTTCCGGCGATGTTATAACATGAGTTATTCCATCAAAA
>CAYWOT010000192.1:376-5130 GCA_964459975.1 uncultured bacterium | reverse complement strand
CTCGACCGGGCGCCAAAGAATGTACCGCAGTCCGTGAATCAGCGCCCGTTTTGGAGGAATCCAAGAGGTAAGCATTGCATCCGGCTCGTGAATCCGCAATCCATCGTGCGTGGAAGAGGAGGAACCATGTCCGGACCCGTGGAAGGAACCGTCCGAACCCGGCCCCTGTCCGTCCCCCCTTTCCTCGCAGATCCCCTCCCCGCCGACATGCTGGCCCTGACGATTCACCGGGACCGCTACGGCCCCCCGGCCGAGGCGCTGCGCCTGGAGCGGGTGCCGCTCCCCGCGCTCCGGAGCCGCGACGCCAAACGCGTGCTCGTCTCGATCCTTGCGACGGGCCCCAATTTCAACACCAACTTCGCCTCGCTCGGGCTCCCCGTCCCCGTGTTCGGCAGAGGCGACGACGCGACGCTCCACGTCCCCGGCAGCGACGCCCTGGGGATCGTGGTTGACGCGGGCGCCGCGGTCGCCCGCGTCAAGGTCGGGCAGGCGGTCATCCTCGACTCCTGGACCGGACGCAACATCCGTGGCTACGAAACCCACGACGGCTTCAACGCCCAGTTCGCCGTCGTCGACGAGGAAAGGGCGATTCCCGTTCCGGCTCCCCTCCGGGGCCACACGCCCGAGCGGCTCGCCGCCCTGCTTCTCACCTACGGAACCGCCTACCGGGCGATCGTCGAGAGGCTCCGCGTCTCGCCCGGCGATTCGGTGCTGCTCATGGGGGGAGGAAAGGGAACGAGTTTCGCGGGGGCCCAGATCGCGAAGCAGCTCGGAGCCCGGGTGATCGTGATGGGGTCCCGTCCCGACCTCGGCCGGTCGCTCTGCGAGCGCGGGATCGCCGACGCGTTCGTCGACCGGCGGGCCATCCCCGCGGAGGTCTTCGGCCCGATCCCCGCGGACGCCTCGCCCGAGGCGTGGGCGGAACGGACGGAACCGTTCCGCGCCGCCGTGTTCGCGGCAAACGGCGGCCGGCCGGTCGACAGGATCTTCGAGCACACCGGAGCCTTCTCGTTTCCCCTGCTCGTGTCCGCCCTCTCCGAAGGCGGAGCGATCGCCTTCTTCGGCGCCACCGGGAAGGGACTCAAGGGGGAGTACAAGGAAACGTTCTTCCACGACGGACGGCGCTACGTCTTCGATGCACGCTGGGTCTGGATGCGCCAGAAGCAGATTCTCTACCGGAAGAAGACGCCCGGCGCGATCTTCGCGGAAATCGGGCTTCTCCCCGGCCGCCGCGGCCTCATCTGGGGCGCCGACGGGTACGCGAGGGCGTTTGCGGGGGCCGCACTGGCGCGCGGCGCCGACCTCGCGTGCATCGCCTCGCGTTCGGCCGACGCGAAAGGGATCGCTTCGCTTCGGCGGTTGGGGATCCCGGCATCCCGGATCATCGATCGGGACGCGCTGCGTCTTCCGGAGGACATGCCCGACCCTCTCACCGCCGAGGGGAAGCCGAACCCCGAGTACGCGGCGGAGTTCCTGCGGAACGCCCAGGCCCTCGGCAAGGCGTTCTGGGCCATCTTCGGCGCCCGGCAGAGTCCGGATTTCGTCGTGGACCGCCCCGACCAGAGCACGCTCCACTACAGCACCTTCGTCGCCCGCGACTACGACGAGGGCAATACGATGCCCAGCGCGTTCGTGCTGGTCCGGTCGAAGTCCGACCTCTCCGTCCTGGGCTCCCATATGTACCGGTCCGATCAGGCCGCCGAGGTGATCCGACTCCTGGCGGAGGACCGGATCGTCATGGAACGCGACGACCTCGAGATCGCGGATCTCGCGGGGCTTCCCGCCATCCAGCAGAAGATGCTGGACGGCGCCATGGCAAAGCCCAAAGGCGTGGCGCTCGTCCAGGCCGACCGGGACGGGCGGTCGATCCGGGAGTATGAAGATGCGTTTCTGGGCGAACGCCTGAGGGCCGCGGACCCGAAGGGGAACCGGTTTCTGGAGATCCGGCTGCTGGGCGACGTGGCGGTCGCCGTTCTTTCGCGGCCGGATGCGCTCAACGCCCTGAACGCGGAGCTCCTTTCCCAGCTCGCCTCGGTCGTGCGCGAGCTCGGGTCGAACGGGACGATCGACGGAAGGACCGTGCGCGCCCTCGTGCTGACGGGAGCCGGGAGGGCGTTCGTCGCGGGAGCCGACGTGAAGGAATTCCACGGAAGGACCGCCCCGGAGATCGAGGCGCTCGCCCGCACGAATATCGCCCTTTTCACGGAGCTCGAAGATCTCGCCGTCCCGGTCGTGGCCGTCGTCGACGGCTTTGCCCTGGGCGGAGGAAACGAGCTGGCGATGAGCGCGCGGTACCGCATCGTGACGGAAAACGCCAAGCTGGGGCAGCCCGAAGTGAAGCTCGGCATCATCCCCGGCTACGGAGGAATGCAGCGGCTCCCGAGGCTCGTCGGCCCCGCCCGGGCCGCGGCGATGAGCGCCAACGGCGAGCCGCTCGTCGGGGAGGCGGCTCTGGCGTGCGGGCTGGCCGATGAATTCGCTCCTTCGGCGACGGCCCTGCTTGTCGCCGTCCGGCGGGCGCGCGAGCTGGTTTCCGGAGCGAAGACGGTTCCGCGAAAGGACTGGGACGCGGTCGCCGCCTCGCAGGCGGACGCGTTGCACCGGCTCTTCGACCGGCCGGATGTCCGCGGAATCGTGGAGGCGCCCGAGCCCGGCCCCGGGGAGGCCGGCGACCTGCGCGCCGCACGCACCGCCGCCGCCAAGGCCGCCCTGCTGGCCATGCAGGCGGGGTACGAGAGGGGATTTGCGGCCGGCCTCGAGAACGATGCCCGGGAGTTCGGGCGGATCGCCGCCTCTCCCGCGGGGCAGGCGTGGATCGGACGGTTCCTCTCCAAGGACCCGGCGCAGTCGTCGTTTCTGGAGCTCCTCGCCCCGAAGGAGAGTTGAAATGGGCCTGCCCTCGGCACCGATCGCCAAGAAGGCTCCGGGCGACCGCCACCTTTCGTTCGAGGAGATCGGGCGGTTCGCCGCGTTCCTCACGCGCAAGACCTCCGAGGGGCGGGTATCCGATCTTCGCGCTTCCGCTCTCAAGGAGGTCGCAGCCCTCCTGCGGAAGCGGCGCCCGCCTCCGCTGCTGGCCTCGATCGACTCCGCCGCTTCCACCGGCTTCCGGGGCCGCATCATCCGCGCGCTGGAAACCGGCGAGGTGAAGGTCCGGGTCGTGGACCTCGGGGAAACGACGGGGTTCGCGCGCGAGAACGCTCGGCCGGTCTACGAGGTCCTTCTCGTGGAACGGGACGGAAGCCTTCTCTGGGAAGGGAAAAAAGGACTGCTTTCCGTGGGCGGCGCCGCGACGGTGATCTTTCTGACGAAGGCGTTCGTCGGACGGACCCGCTCCCATCCGCACCTGCTTCTCCAGGCGATTCTCCACCCGGTGCTGGAGTGGATCCTCGGGCTCCCCCATATGGTCGCCGTCCTGTGCGAATCGGCGTACAACGCGGCCCGCCCGCACGCGCGCACCGCCGACGTAAGCGACCTGAACCGCTTCATCGCCATGGAGGCCGGGCGCGAGCGGGACTTCGCGTACTTCGACCGGGTTCTCGGAACCTCGTACGAACCGGACGAATTCCGGATGGAAGAGCTGCACGCCCGCTTCGGCGCAGACGAATCGAAGACGGCCGAAGTGGTCTCCCGCGCCCGCCGGATGGGAGCGAGCTACAGGAAGCTGATGGAGGAAATCCTCGCGTCGGTGAACGAGGAGATCGCGCGGGAAGGAATCGCGCAGGCCCGCAAGGCGCTCGACGAAGGCGACGCCGAGCGCGCCCTCGGCTTCCTGCGACGGGTGCTCGCCGCCCCCGGGGCGGAGGAGTCCGTCCGCGGAGAGGCCCGCCTGCTCGCGGAGCTCGCCATCCGCTCGTACGCCCTCGGGGCCGACCCCGCCTACGAAGGCATCCGTCTGGAAGGCGGGGCCATCCGGGTGGACACCGTGGCGGGCCGCAAGGCCCAGGAATTCGCGGCCCTCCTCCGCGATTCGGTCGAGGCCGTTCGAACGACCCGGAAGGCGCTGGAGAAGCAGACGCCGGGCGTGTGGGAGACGGACCCGCTCGGCGAAAACGGGGTCCCGCGCATCGTTCACGTCATCGCGGACCTCAACAGACCGTCCGCCAAGTTCATCGACGGACACGACGGCGTCCACTGGGACTTCGAGAAGTCGTTCGTCGAGGCGCTTCTTGCGGGCCGCGTCGCCGGCCGGGCCCCTTCGGGCATCCCCGCCATCATGGCGTGCCGGTTCGTCCGGGACGGAGCGTTCCCCGATGAAAAGCTCAAGATCGACCGGCAGTTCGGAGTCGCCGTCAAGGGGGCCGTCGAAGGCTACCGCTTCTATCAGGCCCTCCCCGAGGCCGCCCGCGCCGAGATCGCGGCGTTCTACGAGGCGATCGGGAAGCCCGATCCCCTCTACCGCCTCTTCGTGTCGCTCGGGGAAGAGACGAGCCCGTCGCGGGCGAGCCGCCTCATCCGGCGCGCCGTGGCCAGGACCCATTCGTACAACTACGTCCGCTACCCCGAAACGCCCCTGGCGGGAAAAGTGATCGGGATCACGGGCGGAGGAACGGGGATGGGGCGTGCGCTGGCGCTGGAAGCCGCCATCCTGGGCGGCAATGTCGTCATCATGGGAAGGCGTCCGCAACCCCTGGAGGACACGAAGGCGGACATGGACGACCTGATCCGGCACCTGGGCCTCACCAACCAGACCCTGATCGTCCAGGGGGACGTGAGCGACCCGTTTTACCGGACCAACCGCGACCGGACGGTCG
>CAYWOT010000192.1:0-366 GCA_964459975.1 uncultured bacterium | reverse complement strand
AGGGGGACGTGAGCGACCCGAAGTACGTCGGGGAGATGTTCGACAGGATCGAGCGGGAGTTCGGCCGGGTGGACATCCTGTACAACAACGCCGGCGTGTCCGGCCCCGTGGAGTTCGGTTCGGCCTACCGGGAGGAGGACTTCGAGCGGTACCGGGAGGCCGTCGGAATCCATCTCACCGGATCCTGGCTCGCGAGCCTCGAGGCGGCGCGGGTCATGGAGGAACAGCCCGAAGGCGGAATGATCGTCATGGTGGGCACCTTCTACAGCGAGAGCATCCACCGCCACGTTCTGCACGCATATCCCGGACGGCTCCCCTACACCTCCGCCCAGTCCGCCAAGATCGCGCTCGGCGACTACCTCGCGT
>CAYWOT010000191.1:0-5148 GCA_964459975.1 uncultured bacterium | reverse complement strand
TCGGGATGGCCTCGCTCGCCGGGATGCTCAAAGAGAAGGGGTTCCGCGTGACCGGGTCCGACGCCGACGTCTACCCGCCCATGAGCGAACAGCTGGCGGAGCAGGGGATCGCGCTCCGTTCCCCGTACGCGGCGGAAAACATCCCCGTCGACGCCGATCTCGTCGTCGTGGGAAACGCGGTCACCCGCGACAACCCGGAGGCCCGGGAAGCGGTCCGCCGGGGGATTCCCGCCCTGTCGATGCCGCAGGCGGTCGCCGCCTTCTTCCTCCCGGGAAAGGAGTCGATCGTCGTGGCCGGCACGCACGGCAAGACGACCACCACGTCCCTGCTGGCCTGGTCCCTGTTCGCGCTGGGCGGCGACCCGTCGTTTCTTGTGGGGGGGGTGCCGCGGAATTTCCCGGTGAGCTACCGGCTCGGGGCCGGGCGGCATTTCGTGATCGAGGGAGACGAATACGACACCGCGTACTTCGACAAGGGACCGAAATTTCTCCACTACCGCCCCCGCATGGCTCTGCTCACCAGCGTCGAGTTCGACCACGCCGACATCTACCGGGACCTTTCCCACCTCAAGGAGGCGTTCGGAAATCTGATCCGCCTGCTGCCGGAGGACGGACTGCTGGTGGCCTGCGCCGACTTCCCGGACGTGGTCGAGATCGCGGGCGAGGCGCGGTGCCCGGTCCGGTATTACGGAGCGCGTTCCGCTCCCTCGCGCCCCGGCGGAGGGCCCGGATGGCGCGTGCGGCCTCTTCCGGAAGATGGAGAGTTTGCCCGGTTCCGGCTGGAGCGCGCACGCGAGGCGCACGAGTTCCGGCTGCGGCTGCCGGGAGCGCACAATGCGGGCAACGCCGCGGCCGCCGCCCTGGCGCTGATGGAGGTCGGATACCCCCCGGAGCGGATCGCCGAAGCGTTTTCCGGCTTCCTGGGGGTGCGGCGCAGGCAGGAGACGGTCGGGGAGTTCGGCGGGGTGCTCGTCATCGACGACTTTGCCCACCACCCGACCGCCGTGCGCGAGACGATCCGGGCGATCCGGGGGCGCTACCCGGGAAGACGGGTGACCGCGGTCTTCGAGCCTCGTTCCAATACGAGCAGGCGGAAGATCTTCCAGCGCCAGTTCGCCGAGGCGCTGCGGGGGGCCGACTCGGTCGTCCTCGCCGGCGTGTTCGGCGCCCACCGGATCCCGCCCGCCGACCGGCTGGTCCCCGGCGAGGTCGTCGCCGCCATCCGGGAGGCCGGCGGCGACGCGGTCGCGATCGAGGAGGTGGATGCGATCGTGGAGCGCCTCTGCGGGCGTTCGCGCCCCGGCGACGTCATCCTCGTCATGTCGAACGGCGGGTTCGGCGGGATCCAGGGGAAGCTCGCCCGGGCGCTTGGCGCCCGGGCCGGATCCGCATGCCCGCCGGGGTGACGGTCCGGCCCCTGCGCGGGGCGCGCTCGCTTATCGTTTGACTTTTGCGCCGCGTCTGGTAGATTCACCCCCTTATGGGGCGGGGGAAGAAGACAATCGCCGATCGGTCCTTCCTTGGTCTTTGCCTGGCGGTCCTCCTGGGGGTTTGCGCCGCGGCGTCCGCCGCCGATTTCCCCCGGCGGATTGCGATCGCTCCCTTCACCATCCTGGGGTCCCACGAAGAGATCCGGCAGACGGTCGACATCCTTCCGCAGCTCGTCGCTTCCCGTCTGCGGGCGATGGCCGGCGCCCAGGTGGTCCTTCTCCCCTCCGGGGAAAAGGCCCCGGCCGCCGCCGCGAAGAAGGCCGGCCTGCCCCTGGTTCTCACGGGGACCGTCACCAAGCTCGGGGCGGGGTACAGCATCGACGTGACGGTGACCGAGACGGACACGGGGAAGATGGCCGGGGCGTTTTTCGCCGCGGCCGCGACCGAAGACGAGATCATTCCCCGGCTCGGCGACCTGGCCGAGGACATCTCCCACAAGATGTTCGGGGTCCGGACGGCGGTGCGGCCTCCTCCCGCGCCGGCGGCCCCCCCGGCCGGTCCTCCCGCGCCGGCCGTGGCCGGCGTTCCGGCGGCGGTCCCGCATGCCGTTCCTTCTGCGGCGCTGCCGGCGGCTGCGGCTCCTGCCGCTGCGGCGCCGGGGAAGCCCTGGGTCCCTTCCTCGTTCCACCGGATTGCGGGCAGCGACGTCATTCTCGACGTGATCTTTGGCGTCGTGGCGGGGGACATCGATGCGCACGGTGACGGCGACCTCTTCGCCTATGGGAGAAACACCGTCTACGTGTACCGGTTGAAGGGGAACGAGCTTCTTCCGTACACGCAGATCACGCGTCCTCTGGCGCACCACATCCTGGGCATCGCCGCCATCGACCTGGACGGTGACGGCCGAAAAGAGGTCCTGGTCACGGACCTGGTGGAGGACCGCCTCGAATCCTTCGTGCTGAAACGGCAAGGGGATACCTACGAGGTGGCGGCGGACAAGATTCCCTACTATCTGGCCGTCCTTCCCGAGTGGGAGGGGAAGGCCGTGGTGGTCGGTCAGAGCGCGGGGATCGACGTCCCCTTCTTCGGGAAGTTCCGTCTTCTGAACTGGAACGGGAAAGGGTTCGACGCCGGGAAGACGCTTCCCCAGAATACGGACATCTTCCCCCTTTCGGAGGGTCTTCCCGGGGTTTCCTCGGCCCGGTTCGACAAGGAGTGGAAGCTCGTCTATACCGACACGAGGCTGCGCCTGCGGATCGTGGGCTCCCGGGGCAGACCCGAGTACACGTCGCAGTCCCTGTACGGACCGAGCCTGGACTATTTCGAGTGGGGGCCGATCGATCCGCTCGAGCAGCGCAGGGCGAGGTTTCCGCTGCGAAAGCCGGTCCGCGTCGCGAAGGGCGCGGACGGCGCGCCCCTGTTCCTGATCCCGGAAGTCACGAAGGGTCTCCTCGACATCACGTCGGGCTCCTTCAAGAGCACCCGCCTGGTGCTCCTCCGGTGGGACGCGGGAACCTTTGCCACCATGGCGGCGACGCGGGAGACGGACCAGCTCATCTCGGGCGCCGACTTCCTGTCGTCGACCGTCGGCCGGCCGGGGACCCGGGTCGTGGAGTCGGTAATCGAGCAGGAGGGCAATGCCCTGCAAAAGAGCAAGAGCAGGATATTCGTATTCCGGTTGGATTAAAGGGAATTCTTGTAGAAATCGCCCCGTCGAAAGATCTTGACAAGACGGATGGCGGATGCTATTCAGATCGGGAAAAACATAGTTATATTCCTTATGGTTTCTGGCATAGTGGGATCGCGTGTACGCCGGTCGGTCATAAGGCTCGATTCGAAAAGGGGAGGAGGTGGTGCCCGGAGGGAGGAACGGAAGGACCGAACCGTTTCCTTTGAGAGTTTGACAGGGGAAGAGTTGGATCTTATCTCTTCAAGGAGGGGAATCATGAGGAAAGGCTTGATCGGTTTGGTTGCCGCCGTTGCGCTCGTGGCGTTTTCGCTGCCGGCGTCGGCGGGGGTCGGGCTGGCGGATCTGCAGGCCAGCGGCTTCTACCACGGGTTTGCGATTATGTCGAACTTCCTCGACTCGGGCGGCGGTCCGAGCCTCAGGAACAGCGACGAGGAGCAGACCAACGCGTATCTGCAGCAGCGCTTCCGCGTGAAGTGGACCTTCGGAAGCGAGAACGTCAAGGCGGTGTGGTACCTCGAGAGCGACATGCAGTGGGGCGATTCGTCGGGCAGCACTCCCACTGCGGCGACCCGGAACCAGGGCGGCGCGCTCGGGGCCGACAAGGTCCAGACCGAGACGAAGAACATCTACGTCTGGTTCAAGGTCCCGAACACCTCCATCCAGACGACGTTCGGCCTCCAGGGCATCGGCGACAGCTACTCGGGCGTCTTCGCCTCCAAGGGCGGCTCCGACATGGCGGCGATCCAGATTACCGGGAAGTTCGCCCCCGTCTCCTACCGGTTCGTCTTCGGCAAGCTCTACGAGGGCGCCGTACAGATCACCGACGACGTGACGCTGTGGATGGCCGAAGGGAAGTTCTCCCCGACGAAGGACGTCAAGGCGGGGATCAACTTCTACTACCTGCAGGACGACTCGGGAAAGGATACCAGCCCGGGCGCGAGGATGGACCCCAGCCACGCCGGCGGCATCAATCCGAATCTGCCGGCTCCGGTGCAGGGCTACAAAGTGCGGATCTACATGCCGGGCTTCGACGTGGCCGCCAAGGTCGGGCCGGTGACCGTTAAAGGATGGTTCTTCTATCAGACCGGGAAGTTCGAAGCCGTTACCCCGGGTCTTAACGACGTCGACATCTCGGCCTTCGCGCTCAATGCGAGCGCCGACATGAAGGTGGGCCCCGGCCGGGCGCACCTGGAGGGCGTCTACCTGAGCGGCGGCGATCGGAGCGGCGACAAGTACGAAGCGCCCATCACGCTGGGCGACTACCAGTCCGCCGGGAACAATATCGGTCCCGGGGGGTATTCCGGCTACTCCGCGCTCCACACGACCATCCTGCTTCCGGACTGGAAGATGGCTACCGTCTCCCAGTGCCTCATCGGCTGCTCCGGCGGCGAGATGGGCGACAGCCCGGGCAACAACGGGCGCGGCATTTGGGCCATCGGGGGCCGCTATTCGCAGAAGATCACGAAGACGGTGAAGGGCGAAGTCAACATCGTGCACATGGAAGCCTCTCATCTGCTCGCCGTGGATACGATGCCCGGGAAGGATATGGGCACGGAATTCAACGGGGTGATCACGTGGAGCCCGTACAAGGGGTTGGCCATCGAGGGGATCGCCGCATATGCGACCTTGGGCGATTTCATCAAACACGAAACCCCGGGAGACGACTTCGTGGATCCCTGGAACACGATGGTCCGGGTGGCTTACTCGTACTAGGTCCCACCCCGACCCGAACCCATCAACCCGAAAACCCCCGGGGGGCGACCCCCGGGGGTTTTTTCGCGGTCTGTCCCCGAAAAAGCCGTCGTCGGCCCGGTTTTCCGTTTGACGGAAACGGCGGGTATCCTGTACATATAGAAGTTTCGCGAGGAAGGGGAGCCGGGGATGTTCGAGAACCTGTCGGAGAAGTTCCAGGGCGTCTTGAAGAACCTGCGCGGGCACGGGCGGATCTCGGAGGGAAACGTCGAGGACGCCCTGCGCGAGGTGCGGCTGGCGCTGCTGGAGGCCGACGTCAACTACAAGGTGGTCAA
>CAYWOT010000190.1:0-5176 GCA_964459975.1 uncultured bacterium | reverse complement strand
GGTCCCACTCGCGGGCTTTCGTCACCCGGGCGCGACAGAAAACGCCCGGAAGGCCCCGATAGCCGGATAGGACGACGTTTCCGTCGACCTCCGGCGCCTGGCCCCGGTGCCGGCCGACCGCGCGGTCCCGCGAGCCCGTTTCCTCGACCAAGACCTCGATCTCCTCCCCGGCCATCGCCCGGTTGCGGGCCGCGAGAATGTCGGCCTGCGCGTCCTGGATCCGCCGCGCGCGCTCCCGCTTGACACCCTCGCCGACCTGGCGGGACATCCCCCAGGCGGGGGTTCCTTCCTCCCGGGAATAGGTGAAGACGCCGAGATAGTCCCAGCGGGACTCGTGGACGAAGCGCAGAAGTCGCCGGAACGCGGCCGGCGTCTCCCCGGGGAAGCCGACCATGAGCGATGTCCGCAGGAAGATGCCGGGAACGCGGTCCCGGAGCCGCGCCAGGAGCGCCCGGACGTCATCGGGCGCGTAGCGCCGGCCCATCCGGCCGAGCACCTCCGCGTCGATGTGCTGGACCGGAATGTCGAGGTACGGGCAGACCTTTTCCCCCGCCGCCACCAGGTCGACCAGCTCGTCGTCGATGCGGCCCGGGTACAGATAAAGGAGGCGGACCCACCGGACCCCCCGAAGCGCGCAGATCTCCCGGACCAGGCGGGCGAGCGCCCTCTTCTCGCCCCGGTCCGTCCCGTAGGAGGTGATGTCCTGGCCGACCAGGTTGATCTCCGCGGCCCCCCCGCGCACGAGCATCCGCGCCTCCGCGAGGAGCGAGCGGCGGTCCCGGCTCCGGAGCGGCCCCCGGATGTCCGGAATGGCGCAGTAGGCGCAACGGTTCGCGCACCCTTCCTGGATCTTGAGGTATGCCGACGCGTCGTGCGCCCCCCGGAAGCGGTGCCGGTACACGGCGTCGGGGAGAGCCCGCGCCCCCGCGGCGGGCTGCGGACGCCCCCCTTTGAGAAGCTTCCGCACCATGCGCGGAAGCGCCGGGATGTCGCCGGGTCCCACGAACAGGTCGGCCTCCGGAAGAGACGCCGGCAGCTCGCTCCGGTACCGCTGCGCCAGGCAACCGGCCACGACGAGGCGCCCGATCCGTCCGCGCTCCTTTTCCCGGGCCATGGCGAGGATCTCGTCGATCGACTCCTCCTTCGCGTCGCGGATGAACCCGCAGGTGTTGACGATGCCGACGTCGGCCGGCCCCCGGGATACGATGCGGCAGCCGTCCCGGGCGAGCAGGCCGGCCATCACCTCGGCATCGACTGCGTTTTTCGCGCACCCGAGCGTCAGGATGCGCACGGAGACCGCGTCCCGCTTCTCCGCGCTCACCGGTCCACCACCTCGACCCCCGGGGGTTTCCGAAACCGGAAGAACCCGCGGGGAAGGGGCGGGTCGAACGCGATATGGTCGAAAAAGAGATGGTTCGCCCCCCCCAGGCGGTCGTAGAGATGAACCTCCCGGATGCCGAGGTCCGCGTCTTCCACCACGAGATCGAGGCGTCGGACGCCGGGCGCCCCTTCTCCTTTCGGCACCAGCCGAAGGGCCGTCTCCCGGCCCCCTTTCAAGGGAACCGTCTCCGCCACCCGGAAGTACTCCGTGATGTCGTCGCGGCCGAACAGGAGAAGCAGGGGGACCCTGCCGCCGAGCGCCTTTTCGTCCAGCGGCCGGCGGAACACCCGGCGCGAAGCGGGCGGCCGGTAGTAGAGGTAGCGCCCGTCGGAAAGGAAGAGCTGTTCGTCGGGCTTCCGGTAGTCCCACCGCATCCGCAGGGGACGCCGGAAATAGACGCGGCCCGCCGCCTTCCGGATGATCCCCACGTTCTGCAGCGGCACCTCCTGCCGGAAGTCCGCCGACAGGGTCGAAAGGCCCGCGTACTTTCGCGCCAGTCGGTGCAGCAGTTCCTCGCCCGCCGTCCCGTCCCCTCCCCGCGCCCGCGCGGGAACCGCGACGGACCACAGACAGAGAACCACGAGCGCGGCCCGCGCCGCGGCCCGGAAAACCGAATGGCACACTCTTTCCGATCCGCGAGGCGTCACGCGTCCCGACCGATCGAGATCCGGTTTCTTCCCGCCGCCTTGGCAAGGGACAGGAGGCGGTCGGCCCGTTTCCCCACCGTCTCGGACGTGTCGCGCGGAGTCGCCGGCGTCGCTCCGACGGTGACGGTGACCCGGACGAGGGTCCCCCCCTCGAAGGGGAGGTCGAGCAGCCGTCTGTTGGAATACGCGTCCATGTCCGTCCTTGCGATGCCGGTTCGGGGCCGTCGTCTTCGCCGGAACGGGTCCGCAACAGACGGGGAAAGCGCGGCACGAATCGGGATCGATCGCCTGCGAAGGAACCGCGGTCCGGCGCCTCCTATTCGCGGTTCGCCACGTACACTTCCCGCGGCTTTCCGCCCTCGGAGGGCCCGACGATCCCCTGCCTTTCCATCTCTTCGATGATGCGGGCGGCGCGGTTGAAGCCGATCTGGAGGCGCCTCTGGAGCATCGAGACGGAAGCCCGTCCCGCCCGGATCACCTCCTCGACGGCCTCGTCGAACTTCTCGTCCCGGGAGGGGTCCCGCTCCGCCTCCTCGCTCGGCGAGGCGGTGATGGACGGCTCGTATTCGGGCGATCCCTGCGACCGGAGGTGCGCGACGACGCGCTCGATCTCCCCCTCCCCCACGAAGGGGCCGTGGACCCGCGTGATCCCTCCCACGCCGGGCTGGAGAAAGAGCATGTCGCCGTAGCCGAGAAGGCTCTCGGCGCCCGACTGGTCGAGGATCGTCCGGGAGTCGAACTGGGACGCGACCTTGAACGAGACGCGCGACGGGAAGTTCGCCTTGATGATTCCGGTCAGGACGTCGACCGACGGCCGCTGGGTCGCGAAGATCAGGTGGATCCCGGCGGCCCGCGCCATCTGCGTCAGCTGGGTGATCGAGTCCTCGACCTCCCTCCGGGAGGCGCTGGTCAGCATGAGGTCCGCCAGTTCGTCGATGACGATGACCACGTAGGGGAGACGCGTGAGATCCTCGGACTCTCCGTCCCGCCCTTTGACGCGGAGGACGGAGCGGGACCTGCGGTCGACGAGCTGGTTGTAGGCGTCGATGTGGCGCACGCCGTTCTCCATCATCTCCTGGTACCGCCCCCGCATCTCCCCGACCGCCCACTTGAGCACCTGCGCCGCCTCCCGGGGCTGCGTGACGACGGAGTGGAAGAGGTGGGGGATCCCCTCGTAGAGCGTCAGCTCGAGCATCTTGGGGTCCACGAGGATGAGCCGGACGTCCTCCGGCGTGGCCCGGAACAGGATGGACAGGATCAAGCTGTGCAGCGCAACGCTCTTCCCCGAGCCGGTGGCTCCGGCGATGAGCAGGTGCGGCATCTTGGAGAGGTCGCGGACCACGGGTTCGCCGAAGATGTCCTTGCCCACGACGAGGGAAAGCATCGCTTCGGATTCCGCGTACGCCTTGCACCCGAGCAGCTCCCGCAGCGAGATGAACGCGCGGGTCTCGTTGGGGATCTCGAAGCCCATCACTCCCTTGCCCGGGATGTTGGGCACGACGCGGACCGACTCACACCGCATCGCCAGCGCCAGGTCCCCCGCCATGGCGATGACCCGGTTGGCCTTGACCCCCGGGGCCGGCCGGAACTCGTACGTGGTGACGAGCGGTCCGGTCCGGATCTCGGTGATGTCTCCGTCGATTCCGTGTTCGGAGAGCTTCTCCAGGAGCATCGCCGCGTTGGTCTTCAGGGACTCCGCATCGGCTTCGTTCTCGTTCCGGGGAGGAAGCTCGAGGAGGTCGAGAGGTGGGACGACGAACTCCCGGCCGCCGCGTCTCGGGGACGCGGCCGCGGGGGGCACGGGCGGAGACGCGACGATCCGCGGCGGGGCGCCCTCGCGGCGCTGCGCGGCGCCGGCGTCGGGCCCGGACCGTTCGCCCTCGAACCGCTCCCGGCGCACCATCTTCTCCTTGACCATGGCGCGCACCTGATCGCTGGTCGTCTTCCGCTTCCAGAGGGCGGGAATGCCGCTGAGCGGGACCCCCGTGAAGAGCATCAGGGAAAAGAGGAACAGCCCGCCGAGGACGATCAGCCCGCCCACCTTGCTGAGCAGCCTCCCGAAGAAGTGGACGCCGAGCAGATCCCCCACGATCCCGGGGAGGAAGATGTCCGTGTCGAGCAGATGGACGTGGCCGGCGAAGAAGCTGACGATGCCCAGCAGGGAGCAGACGGCGAGCAGCCCGCCGGCCGCCCGGCTCCACTTGCCGCTCATCTTCTCCCCGCGGAACGTCCAGTACGCCAGCGCCAAGCTCAAGACCGGGAACCCGACCGCCCCGATGCCGAACAGCTGGAGAAGCAGGTCGGAGACGATGGCGCCGACCGCGCCCCCCCAGTTCCGGGCCGCCGCGCCGTTCGAGCTCCACGCGGACACCGACGGATCCATCTGGTGGAACGACACGAGCGCGACCGTGAGGAAGATGCCGGCGGTGAGAAAGAAGATGGCGAGAGCGTCCCTTCGAATTCCCTCCCCCATCCTACAGCTCCAGCACCACGGGTATGATCATGGGCTTCCTGTCGAGGCGTTTGTGGAAGAACCGGCGCAGCGCCTTCCGGATGTCGGTCTTGATCTCCGCCGGATCCCTCCGGGTTTCCGGTCCGGCCTCCTCCCACGCGGAGATGACGGCCCCTCTCGCGTCCTCCATTATAGTCTCGGAACCGTTTTCGGAAACCACTCCTTTGGTCACGAGCTCGGGACCGTAGACGATCTCTCCGCTGGCCTGCGAGGCGGCCAGCACCACCAGGATGATCCCGTCGTTGGAGAGATGGTACCGGTCCTTGAGGACGACGCCCTCGACTTCGCCGACCCCTTTTCCGTCCACGAAGAGGCGGCCGACGGGCACGGTCCCCGCACGGGTCAGGACCCCTTCCGAAAACTCCAGAATTTCGCCGTTTCGGACGAACTCGGGGCGGGGAACCTTCAGCTCGCGCGCGAGGGCCCGGTGCATCAGCAGGTGCCGCGGCTCGCCGTGAACCGGGACGAAGTACTCGGGGCGCAGCGCCCGGATCATGCTCCGGAGCTCCTCGCGGCTGGCGTGGCCGGAGACGTGGATCTCGGACGTCTTCTCGTAGCGGACGTCGGCGCCGGCCAGGAAGAGGTGGTTGATCACGTTTGCAATCGCCCGTTCGTTCCCCGGGATGAACTTCGAGG
>CAYWOT010000189.1:0-5189 GCA_964459975.1 uncultured bacterium | reverse complement strand
CCAGAACGGAAACGGCTTGGTGTGCGGATTGTCCACGCGGAAGATCCGGACGTCCTGGTCGATCCAGAAGCGGAAGACGGAGCGCAGCTCCTCCCAGAGCTCGCGCCAAGCCCTGGTCTCGAAATCGAACGGAAAGATGTCCTCATACTTCTTCGGCGGGTTCTCGGCGTACTGCACCGTGCCGTCGGGCCGGATCCGGAACCATTCCGGGTGCTCCTTCACGTACGGGTGGTCCGGGGAGCACTGGAACGCGATGTCGATCGCGACCTCCATGCCGTGCCTGCGAGCCTCGGCGAGAAGATGGCGGAAGTCGTCGAGAGTCCCGAGCGCCGGATGGACCGCCTTGTGCCCCCCTTCGTCGGCACCGATCGCCCAGGGGCTTCCCACGTCGTCGGGCCCGGGCTCGGGCGCGTTGTTCTTTCCCTTGCGGTGCGTCCGGCCGATCGGGTGGATCGGAGGAAGGTAGAGGACGTCGAAGCCCATCTCCGCGATGTACGCGAGCCGGTCCGCGACGTCGCGCAGCGTGCCGTGCGCTCCGGGCGCCGGCGCCCACGACCGGGGAAACAGCTCGTACCACGCACCGAAGCGCGCCCGCTCCCGGTCGACAACCACGGAGAGCTCCTTCCCATACACCGTCGCCTGCCTCCGATCGGGATACCCGCCCATCCGGCGCCGCAGCCCTTCCGCTAAGGCCCTATGGACCGCCTCGTCGGTCCGCCCGCGGGCGTCCGCCGCCAGAGCCTCCGCTTCTTCCAGGAGCGCCTCCCGGTCCGGGCCCTTCGCGCGCTCCGCCGCTTCGGCCACAAGCGCCGCACCCACCTGCAGGTCGACCCGCACGTCCTGCCCGGCCTGGACCTTCTTGGCCACCGCGCCGCACCAGGTGCGGAACGGGTCGATCCAGGCCGCAAGCGTGTACGAGGCGCATCCGAGGGCCGTGACCGAAAATTCCGCCGTCCAGCGGTCGTTGCCCAGCTCCCGCATGGGGGTCTCCCGCCACGTCGTCTCGCCGCCGCTCCGGTACCGCAGGACGGCCGTGATGAGGTCCTGCCCGTCGGCGTGGATGTCCGCGGTGACCGTGACGGTCTCCCCGACGGTCCTCTTGGCGGGAAAGCGGCCACCGTCGATCTCCGGGGCCACGTTCTCGATGACCACGCGGCGGGGAAGCTCCCCCGCCGTCCGTTTCCCGCCGGCGCTCCGTTCGTTGCGTTTCGCCATTGGACGGTCTCCTCGGTCGCGGCGAACCAGGCCGCTCTCTTTTGCGATTCCGGTCCCCCGCGGGCGGTTCCAGCAGACGGGCCACTCCGCGTCGCGCAGACGCATTCCGCTTCTTTGCAAGGCCCCGGTGCGAAGCGCGAAAAGCCGGCGAATAATGGAAACCGCGCCATTATCTCGCATCGACTCTCCCCCGGCAAGGCGCCGGGGCCCCTTCCGCGTTAGAATGGGGGGCGTCCCGCACGCGGCCTTCTCGCCGCGAGGGCTCCACGCTCGGTGGCGGGCGAAAAAAAACAGACCAGAAAAAGGAGAACGCCGCCATGAAGCATGCCCCGGGCAACCGGTTCCTGGTCGTGCTGGTTGTGGTGCTCGTCGCCGTCGTCGGAATCGCAATCTTCGCGGCAGAGCAGATCCTGCCGCTGTTCGGCGACCTGCGCGCCGAGGTGCTCAAGGCCCTGCTGACGCTGGGGACCCTTCCGATCACGCCGGTCTTCCTCATCAAGACCGCCGTATTCCTCTTCCTGCTGCGCATGGTGTCCGGGATGTGCCGGCGCTTCATGCAGGAACGCGTCCTCGTCCGTACAACGCTCACCGCGGGGCAGCAGTATGCCTTCGCGCAGATCAGCTCCTACCTCGTCTTCCTCCTGGGTCTGCTGATCGGCCTCCAATGGGCCGGTGTCGACTTAAGCAGCCTCGTCATCCTGGGCGGCGCAATCGGCATCGGGTTGGGATTCGGCCTGCAGAACATCGCCAACAACTTCGTCTCGGGGATCATCCTTCTCATGGAACGGCCGATCCAGGTGGGAGACCGCGTCGAGGTGGGGTCCACAAACGGCGACGTGGTCAAGATCGCGGCGCGGAGCACCTGGATCCGCACGAATGACAACGTGGTAATGATCATCCCGAATTCCGAGTTCATCAACAACCGGGTGACGAACTGGACGGCGAACGACCGACAGATCCGGTTTCCGATCCCCGTGGGGGTCTCCTATGCGAGCAACCCCGAGATGGTGCGCAACGTGCTTCTTTCGGTGGCCTCCGACCATCCCGACGTGCTGACCGTTCCGCCGCCGGAGGTGCTGTTCACCGGCTTCGGCGACAGCGCCCTCAACTTCGAGCTGCGCGTCTGGACCGTGACGCGGGTACAGTACCCGAGGATCCTTTCAAGCGAGCTCTACTTTTCGATCTTCCGGGCTTTCCGGGAACAGGGAATCGAGATCCCGTTTCCGCAGCGGGACCTCCACCTCAAGTCGGTTTCGGTGCCCGTTCCCGTGGCGGACGCGGGGTAGCCGAGGAGGGGCGGCAGCCGACCGGTCCGGGACCCCTCCTGACGCGCTCCCCGGGCAAGGCACGGTCACGGAGGGGATGCAGCCAGGTCCAGGGTCCAGTAGCGGGCGGAAGGGTTGCCTCCGAAGGCCCCCTCTTCGAAGGCCGCTCCGATCTCCCGGAAATCGGGATCCATGATGTTGCGGCAGTGCCCTTCGCTTCCCAGCCATCCTTCCATCACGGCGGCGACCGTAGGGTATCCCACCGCGATGTTCTCGCCGTAGGTCCACCAGTCGTACCCCTCGCGGGTGATCCGGTCCCCCGGCGAGCTGCCGTCCGACCCGGTATGCGAGAAGAACGCGTTGTCGGCCATGTCCAGGCTGTGAAGGTAGGCGGCCATAGCGAGGTTGTCGTTCCACGCCACGGCGGGGGCGGCCGCGTACGATTGCGCACCGCACGTCCGGGCGGACGCGCGGGCCTGGTTGACCGCGTCGAGCAGCTCCGCGCGGATCCCGTCGATCCCCGGGACTCCGGTTCCCGGGCCCGGCGGAGAAGGCGCCGGTGAGGACGTCGTTCCGGTTCCCGCGTCTCCCCCGCCGCACCCCCACAGGGCCAGGACCACGGCCGCTGCCGCCGCAATACGGAAAATCCGCCTCGCGCGTTTTCGTTCGCCCTTCAATCCGGCACCTCCGGAAAGACGTCCGCGACGGACACCTTATCGGCAGGGCGGCCGCCTGTCCTTACCGCCCGGTTCGGGCGCCCACGGCGCCCTTCAAATGGACTAGGATAGGGAAAACGCCGCGGCGCTGCAGGCCGCGAAGGGGCGGGAAACCGTGGAAGGACTGCTGTGCAGGGCGTGCGGCAATCGGTTCGCGATGAACGAGCCCAGGTGGCGCTGCAACTGCGGGGGGCTGCTTGACGTCGCCTTCCGGCCCCGGATCGACCGGGAGCGGATCGCCCGACGGAAACCGACGATGTGGCGCTACCGGGAGGCGCTGCCGGTCGACCGCGACGAGCATGTCGTGTCCCTCGACGAGGGGATGACGCCGATGATCCCGGTGGACCTCGGACCGGGAACGCCGCTGCTCAAGCTCGAGCAGCTTTTCCCGACCGGCTCGTACAAGGACCGGGGGGCGGCGGTCCTCGTGAGCAAGGCCCGCGAGGTGGGGATCGCTCGGATCGTCGAGGACTCCTCGGGCAACGCCGGGGCCGCGATCGCCGCCTACGCGGCCAAGGCAGGCATGGCGTGCGAGATCCTCGTGCCCGAAGAGACCTCGCCGGCGAAGCTTTCCCAGATCCGGCTCTACGGCGCCGCCCTGCGCCTCGTGCCGGGAAGCCGCGAGGACACGGCGGCCGCAGCCGTCGCCGCGGCGGAGACGACCTACTACGCGAGCCACTCCTGGAACCCGTTCTTCTTCCAGGGAACGAAGACCTTCGCGTACGAGGTCTGGGAACAGCTGTCGTTTCGCGCCCCCGACGCCGTCCTGCTTCCCGCCGGCAACGGGACGCTGCTCATCGGGTCGTACCTGGGTTTTCGGGAGCTTGCGGAGGCGGGACAGACCGACCGGATCCCGCGGCACATCGCCGTGCAGGCGCAAAACTGCGCGCCGCTGCTCGCCATGTTCCGCGAGGGGCTCGACGCGGTCCCGGCGATCGAGACGCGTGAGACGATCGCCGAGGGAGTCGCCATCGCCGCCCCCGTGCGCGGCCGGCAGATCGTCGACATCGTCCGGGAGACCGGCGGAGAGGTCGTCGCCGTGTCCGACGCGGAAATCCGGGATGCGGTGGTTCTGCTGGCCCGCAAGGGCCTCTACGTGGAACCGACGGCCGCCCTGGTCGCGGCGGCATACCGGAAATACCCCGCCGTTCGCACGGGAGTCGTCGTCGCACCTCTCACGGGCCACGGCCTCAAGGCCGGCGGGAAGATGGCGAAGATCGCCGGAGGTTAGAAGCGAAAAAGGGGCTGCCCGTCGCCGGGCAGCCCCCGCGCTGCTGGTGGGCCACGTAGGATTCGAACCTACAACCTCCTGATTAAGAGTCAGCTGCTCTGCCGGGTTGAGCTAGTGGCCCTAAAGCGAAACCGTGTACGAACGTTCCCTCTCTCTATCAGTGGCGCGCCTGGGAGGAATCGAACCTCCGCACCCGGCTCCGGAGGCCGGTGCTCTATCCCCTGAGCTACAGGCGCCCTTTCCGAAAAATTCGCAAAAATGGGGTGAGTGACGGGGATTGAACCCGCGGCCACCAGGGCCACAACCTGGTGCTCTGCCAACTGAGCTACACTCACCATCCCTCGGGAAACGGCGAAGGAAAATTATACAGGCGCCCCAGCAGAGGGTCAACGGGAAAGCGGCCGCGCGGCCCCGGAGTTCGAATCTCCCGGTACGCGAGGGGATTGTCCTCCTCCGTTCATGCGGGATCGATCCAATGACGTTGCATACGCTTCGGAGGGCATCCTCCGGAGCGTCGGAATCCTGCGTCGTTCCGCTGCGGATTCCGGGCGAAGGAGGATGGCGCGCCTGGAGAGATTCGAACTCCCGACCCGCTGCTTAGAAGGAGCATAAACCATTGGGATTCTTATGGATTTTACCGATTTACGATGGACAGGAAATGCCAATAGTGGCAGCATAGGACAACGCCATGGGAACCAGGCGCGAACGCGATAGCATTCTGACACCATAACGCGGTGTCGACATTCCGGGGGATAGGGTAGC
>CAYWOT010000188.1:0-5195 GCA_964459975.1 uncultured bacterium | reverse complement strand
CGGTGTCCGCCCGGCCGGTTGCGATTCCAACCTTCGCGATTCTCTTCAGCGGCAGGTAATGTCCGTCGGGCGCCCGCAAAAGAAGGCGAGGGATCAGCGCGATCCTGTCGCGCAGCGCAGGCGGCGTCCAGATACGGACTCCGATCGTCTTTTCTCCCGCCTGGATCTGGCTGGCAACGCCACCCGCCAGCTGCTCCTGAATCTGGCGAGTCACGCCTTCCGGATCGAGCCCTTCCAGGGAAGCCTTCACCCGGTCGACCCGGATATCGAGGGCGTCCCCCGCGACGGTGATCCCGTCGAAAACCTCGACCACGCCCCGCACGTTGCGGATCTTCGCCGCAACCTCCGGAGCGATCCTGCGCAGCAGCGCAACATTGTCGCCGAACAGCTTGATCTCGATCGGCTGCGGTACGGCCGTCAGGTCTCCGATCAAGTCCTCCATGAGCTGTGCGGTATCGATCCAGAGCCCGGGCACCCGGGTTTCGACCCTCCGACGCAGCTCCGACATGACCGCATCGATGCTCCGGCGGGGAGGGGTTTTCAGCTTGATGAAGAAATCGCCGGAATTGGACTCGGTCAGCCCTCCGCCCAGCTGCAGTCCGGTCCGACGGGAATAGCTGTCCACTTCCGGGATGGAGCGGATGATCGCCTCCACCTGGCGCAAGAGCCTGTCCGTCTCGGCGACCGAGGTCCCCGGCGGGGCATTATAGTCGAGGATGAAGCCCCCTTCGTCCATGTGCGGCATGAACCCGGATCCCACCCGCGTGTACGAAAACGCCCCCGCGGCCCCCAGACCTACGAACACGGGCACGATGAGCCACGGCCGCCGGAAAAAACCCGTCATCAGGCGGTCGTATCCCCGATGCATCCGTCGGAGGACCGGACCCACGGATTCGAGCCGCTGCGCATCGCTTCGTTTCAGGAACAGATGGCCGAGCAGGGGGATGGCCAGGTAGGCGGCAAAGAACGAGATCACGAGACTCGCCGCGACGGTAAGCGCAAGCGCCTTGAAGAATCCGCCCGTCACTCCACCGAGAAACGCCAGCGGCAGAAAGATCAGGATCGTCGCCAGCGAGGACCCCGAAAGCGGCCGCGTCATCTCGATGGCGGCCGACAGGATCGGGCCGCCTTGCGCCTCCTCGCCCCGCTGCCCCTCGCTCATTCGGCGCATGATGAATTCGAGCATCACCACGCCGTCATCCACGATCAGACCCACCGCGGCGGCCATTCCACCCAGCGTCATGATGTTGAACGTCATGTGGAGTACGTACAGAAGAAGCACGGTCGCGGCGAGCACGCTCGGGAGAACGATGGCGATGATCACGGTGACCCGCAGACTGCGAAGGAACAGCAGCAGAATTACGGCGGACAGGATTGCACCGATAAAGATGGAGTCCCGCACGCTGAGCGCCGAAGCCAGGACCAACTCGGACTGGTCGTAATACGGTTTGATCTGAACATCCGTCGGAATCTGTGCATGAAAGGCGTCGACCCGACGATGGATCTCGCGAACGAGCGAAACCGTGTTGGCCCCCGGCTGCTGCATGACATTCACCAGCACGGCGTCCCGCCCGTTTGCCGTCACGCGGAACCATTGCGGAACCTCTCCTTCCCGGACCTGTGCGACGTCCCCCACCGTAATGATGCCATCGCTTCCGCTCCGCAGGATGGTTTGCCGGATGTCTTCCAAACCCCGAAGGCGCGTGTCGGAGAGCGCAAGATAGAGTCGGTACCGGTCCTCCAACTTCCCCACCGCCGTCACGACGTTATTCGCCGACAACGCGTCCGCGACGTCCTTGAGGGAGAGCCCGGCGGCCAGGAGCCTCGCCGGATCGGCAAGCACCTGATACTCCGCCTGTCCTCCTCCCAGGACCTCCACGCTCGCGACACCCGGCACTGTGGAAATGACGGGCCGCAATTTGTAAAAGGCGAAGTCGCGCAACCGGACAAGGTCGGGATTCCTCGAGGTCAGGGCGAGTCCCAGCACGGGGAAAACGGTGGGATCCATGCGACGGGCAACGAACGCCGTTCCCTGCGGCAACCGCGGAAGCGTCCGGTTGACCGCCGATTCCACCTCGAGGAGGGCCGTGACCATGTCGGTCCCCCAGTCGAAATTGACGGAGAGGTCGGCGGATCCCCGGCTGCTCGTCGATCGGATCCCCCGCACCCGGGGAACCCCCCGAAGGGCCCGCTCCAAGGGTTGTGTGACCTCGACCACCATCCGATCCACCGGTCTGTCGCCGGAGTCGACATTGACCACGATCCTGGGGAACTGGAGTTGCGGAAAGATCGCTACGGGCAAGCGGAGGGCGGCGGCCACTCCCCCCAGCGCGAGCAGGACCATGAGAAACAGAAGAGAGCGGCTGTGCCGCTGGAGCCACGCTCCCATCAGCGGGAACCGTGGAGACGAACCGCCATCCCGTCGGACAACTCGTAGTTGCCTTGCGTCACCACCGTTTCACCGGTGGTGAGCCCTTTCCGGATTTCAACGTATCGGTCGTCTTCGCGACCAACCTTCACGACCTTTCGATGCGCAATCCCCTTTTTCACGACGAAAACGTAACCGTGGCCGTGACTGTAAAGGATGGCAGTCCGCGGGACCGCAAGAACGCTGCTTTCGGGCCCGAGGTCGATCTCGCCCCGAACCGCAACTCCGGGAAGGATCCCGGAAGCCGCAGGAAGAGGCACAACGGTCTCCGCCAAACGGGTCTTCGGGTTTACCTGACGGAACAGCTCGCTGACCTTGCCCGTCACGGGAGCCGCTCCCGGGTGCAGGGGGCGAACCTGCACCTTTTGCCCAACTCGAAGTCTCGGAAGATCTTCCGGCTCCACGCCGAGCCGGACGCGTAATCTCTTCCCGTCCGCCAAACGCAGGAGCGGGGCCCCCGGAGCCGCGATCTGCCCCTCCTTGATGAGGACGGCTTCGACGACGCCGTCCCGGTCGGCTCGCAGGAGCAGACCCTTCTCTCCGACATACCGCTTTCGGAGTTGATCGAAGACGGCCTGTGCCTTGGCAAGTGTTTCCTGGGCGGCCTGCACGTCCGCGTTGGTCGCAAGTTGGCGGCTCCTGAGATCCTTTAACCGCTGCAGGGTCTTGCCGGCAAATACGAGATCGACGCGGGCCCGCTCGATCTCCAGACTTGCGTTGGCCGTGGGAACCAGGCGCAGCAAGGGATCCCCGGCGCGTACCGGCTGCCCCGCGGAGACCAGCACCTGCGTCACCAGACCTTCCCCCTGGAGAGCGACCACCTGGGAATATTCCGGCGCATATTCCACGGTACCGTACGCGCTCAGGCTGCTTTTCATCGGCATGCGGCGAGCCACGGCGGTCTGCACGAGGACGGAAGGAGTCTCCACGGTCTTTTCCTCGGCGGCTCCCCGTCCGGCACAGAAGAAGAAGACTCCAACCAGCGCAACGATCACGCCCGCGACGACCTTTGCCGTCGTTTCCATAGAATTCCCCCTCACGGTTTCCACGGCGCTCCGACATCGATTTGCAGGGCGATCTGTTGCTCTCCCGCTGCCTGTTCCAGGCTCAGCTGCAACAGTTTCTTGTCGAGCAGAGCGGACCGCACCGCTTCGTAGGCCAGCAGGGTTACGTCTCCGCTGGCGACCGCGTCGCGCATCGTACGCTCCGCCTTCTCCAGTTCGGGCAGCTGCCGGGACAGGACCTCGCGTTCCTGCCGGATGCGGCTCAAGTCGGCGGTGAGCGACGCGATGTCGGCGCGAACCTTCTGCAGGCGCGATACGTACTCCGCGTACAGCTGCTCCCGCGTCGCGCGCGCCACCGCGATCGCTCCCCGATTCCGGTCGAAGAGCGGGAGGGTCAGGCTCACCGTGAAACCGAGCGTCCGGACGTCGCTCGTGTCCCGGGCCCGGTTCACCCCCAAGGTAAACGCCGGATATTGGCGAAGGATCTCCCGGTACACACGCTGCTCCTGCGCCGCGTACCCGGCCCGCAGCGCAATCAGATCCAGCCGCTGCACCCGGGCCGTTTCAAACAGCGCAGCCGGGTCGGCCGGCGGTTCCTTTCCGGGCAACGTGGAGGCGACGGGAAGGCGTCGTTCGGGCGGAAAACCCAGCTCGCGGTTCAGCTCCTGCCGGGTCTTCTCCTGCTCACGCTCCAGAGAGAGCGTCCGATCCTTCGCATCCAGGTACGCCACCTGCCGGAGCCCGAACTCGTCGATCCGCACGTCCCCTCGATCCAGGTTGCGCCGGGTGATGTCCAGGATCCGCTGGGCGGCATCGGCCGCCCTGCTCGCGACCTCCTCGCGCCTCCCCAGGTAGTACAGGCGAAGAGCCAGAAGCCGCGCCCGGTTGGCGGTGAGCCATTCGTGCCACGCTACGTCGTAGCGGGTCTTCTCACGGGCGGTCTCCGCGATCCGACGGCTCGAGCTTCTGAGGACGGCTCCCGTCACGTCCCAGTCGATGCCGACGTTGTACGCGTTCACCAGGCCCGGCTCGCTGTTGAGTGGATGGTCCAGGCCGGCGGAGATCCGGGGGTCGGGCAACAGCCCGGCACGGAAGACCTGCGCGTCTGCGACACGTTCCCGCGCCCGATACGCCTTCAGACCCGGATTGGCCAGCACCGCAATGATGCCGATCTCCCGGCCGGTCAACGGTTTCGTGAAATCGAGCGTGACGGGGGGGATCCTCGGATAGCGAAGCCTTGCCGCCTCCTGCGCCAGTCGAACGGTGTCGGGGGGCGCCAAGGCGGCGTCGAGGCGCGCGCGGTCGAGCGGGGCGGAACGATACCCGGCGCAGGCCCCAAGAAACGCGGCCAGGAGCGCTGTCGCGCGCAACCGCGTTCGGCCGCCGCACCGCCCGACGTTCGTTCTGGATCTCATCCCCGGAAGCTCACGGTCGCCCGAACCCCCTTGCCTTCTTTTCCGGGAACGAGGGACACCGCGGCGCCGATCCGGTCCGCGATGGTTTTCACGATGGAAAGCCCCAGTCCGCTGCCGGGGACCGTGGCTTCCGAGCTGCGGTGAAACCGTTCGAACACGTGCGCCAGATCCGCCTCCGGAATGCCGGGGCCGCCGTCTTCCACGACGATGCGGAAATCGCCGCCTTCCGCGTACACGGCGACATCGACGCATCCGCCTTCGGGCGTGTACTTGACCGCGTTGTCGATCAGATTTCCGACAAGCACACGCAGGTAGTCCGCATCCGCGTGAACCTCCGCTGCGTCCGCG
>CAYWOT010000187.1:0-5221 GCA_964459975.1 uncultured bacterium | reverse complement strand
CACCGCAACGATCACGCGGGAAAAGACCTGCGACGACCGGTCGATGATGTCGAGATGCCCGAACGTCGGGGGATCGAAGGAACCCGGGTACACCGCAACGGTCTTCACGCCGGCTCCTCTCTCACGCGGAAAATCATCACCCTGGTGTCTCCGTACCGCCGGTCGTCGATCAGGCGCCAGTCCGCGGGGAACCGCGCATCACCCGCCTTCGAGGCTTCTTCCACCACCACCGTACCGCCCGGATCGAGAAGGTCCGCGCCGGCCACGCCGGCCGCCGCCCGCGCCGTGACCCCTTTGCCGTACGGAGGATCGAGGAACAGGAGATCGAACCGGCTTCCGCGCGCCCGGAGAACCCGCAGCGCCGACCGCCAATCGGTCCGGATCAGCTCCGCCCCGCCCGCCTCGAGTTCGGCCACGTTGCCGCGAAGGACCGCGAACGCGGGAAGCGCCGATTCCACCAGGACCGCAGCGTCCGCCCCCCTCGAGAGGGCCTCCAGGCCCAGCGCTCCGGTTCCCGCGAACAGGTCCAGGACCCGGGCGCCGACCGTCCTTTCGCCGAGGATGTCGAACACCGCCTCCCGTACGCGGTCCGCCGTCGGCCGAACCCGCCCTCCCTTCGGAGCGCGAAGCCTGCGTCCGCGCCATTTCCCCGAGACGATGCGCACCCGCTACGCGCGCGCGGACATCGGACGATCCGCAGCGATTCGCGCCGGCCCTTCCGGGCCGGAGGCCTCCCGGAAGGGCGGCTCCCCGCGCCGGGCGGCGTTTTCGGTCGTCCGACGCTTGCGCGGTCTCCCGTCCATCCGACACTCCCGGCTGAATCTGACCTCCCATTATTGGAATTTCGCACCCGCTCGTCAAGGCATCGGCCCGGGCGCGCAGCGGCGCCGCAGCGACCGCCGCGGCCATCCCCTTCGCCGAATCGGCGTGGTACACTATCGCCCGGATAATTCGGAAAAAGGACTGCGATGACCCTTCGCCCCTACCTTTCCGCCATCCTGCTTCTCGCTTCCGCGGCGCCCGCGTTCGCCGATCCGGGAGCCGAACTCGCACCCCGGGGGATCACGATCCACGAGTGCGTCGAAACGGCCCTGCGAGGCAACGTCGACGTGGCGGTCTTCCGATCCGAGCGGGAGGCCGCCGAGCTGGTCGTTCCGATGGAACAGGCGGCCTTTTCCCCGCGCTTTTCCGGGGACCTCTCCTTTTCCCGGTCCGAAACGCCCAGCGGCTCCTCGCTCGTGGGAACCCTTTCCATCGACGAGCGCGTGGCAAAGCTCGACGCGAGGATCCAGGAGCTGACGCGGCTCGGAACGACGCTGTCCCTTTCCTTCGAGAACCAACGGGAGGACTCGAACACCGCCATCTCCCTCCTCAGTCCCGCGTACACGACGGCCCTCACCCTCTCCGCGCACAGCCCGCTTCTCAAGAACGCCGGCCGGAAGGCGACCGAGGCCCCCCTGACGATCGCCAAGGCGGGAGCGGAAGCCGGCGCCGCCGACTGGAAGGCGAAGGTGATGGACGTCGTCGCATCGGCGCGGATCTCGTTCCTCGGGTTCTTCGCCGCCTCGCGCGAGGTCGAAGTCCGGACGACCGCCGTCTCTCTCGCGCGCCGGCTTCTCGAACAGACCAGGGCGCGGATCCAGACGGGCTTCGCCGCCCCGGCGGACCGGCTTCCGGCGGTAGCGGCCCTGGCCTCCCGGAAAGAGGAACTGCTGCGCGCCGAGGCGACGGCGCGCAACGCCGAAGACGACCTCAAGACGGTCCTCGGAGTGCGCGGCGACGCGCAGTGGGAGCAGCGCCTGATCGCCGTTCCGCCTGCGGACGTCCCGGCGCCTCCGGGTCCCGCCGACACCTTCGAGGAAGCACTTCGCCGGCGGCCCGAACTGTCGGCGGCGGCCGCTCGCACGCAGCAGGCGGAGATCCGGGAGGCGCTGGCCCGGAACCACACCCTTCCCAACCTGGATCTCACCGCTTCGGCGGGCCTTTCCGGGCTGGCGGGATCGCCCAACCCCAACCCGTTCTTCCCCGGGGGGGGGAACGCCTTCGAAGGCAATTACGCAGACAGCCTCCGGGAGCTGACTTCCGGGAAATACACGAACTGGTTCGTCGGGCTGTCAACCGAGATCCCGTGGGGCCGAAAGCGGGAGAGGGCCGAATGGGCCCGCGCCCGCGGTGCGCTCGAACGACAGCGCCTTCGCGTCGCCGCGCTTCGGATGCGGATCCGGGCGGAGGTCCGCAAGTCGCGACGGGATCTCGTTTCCGCCCTCGCGCGCATCGACGCGGCCCGCGCATCGGTTTCGGCCGCGAGCGCCCAGCTCGATGCGGAGGAACGCCGCCTCGCCCTGGGCGCCTCCACGACGGTACAGGTCCTCCAGTTCCAGCACGACTACGCGCAGGCGCTTCTCGCCGAGGCGACCGCCCGGACGGACGCCCTCGCGGCCCAGACGAGGCTCTGGCGCTCCGTCGGCACCATCCTCGACCGCGAGGCGATCTCGGTCCGATGAGGCGGCCGGTCAAAATCGGGGTCGCGGCGGCCCTGGTGACCGCCGCCGCCGTGCTGGCCCTGCGGACCGGATCCGAGATCCCCGTCGACGTCTTCACCGCAAGGAAGGAGCCGATCGAGGAGATCGTCGCGGCCGTGTCCGCCGGGACGGTGAGATCGAGGCACGAGGCGGCGATCTCCGCGGAGGTGGCAGGCCGGGTCGTCGAGGAGCACGCCGACGAAGGCGACTCGGTCCGCAGGGGAGCGATCCTGGCCCGCCTGTCCGATCCCGAGCTGTCGCGGGAGGCCGACGCGAGACGGGCGGAATGGTCGCAGGCGCAAAGCCTTCTGGCCCAGGCGGTTGCGCGCCGTGAGGAGGCCGAGCGAAGGCGCGTCTCGGAGACGGCCCGGGCGGCCGACCACCTCCGCAAGGCGGAGCGGGACCATGCGCGCTCCGTCGAACTCTTCCGCCTCGGGTTCCTGTCGAAGGCGGAGATGGACCAGGCGGATTTCGCCCTCGCAAACGCGCGGGAGGACGTTCGGATGGCGGACATCGGAGCCGTGCCCGTCCGCGCGATCGACCGGGAGATCGCGTCCCTCCGCGCGCGGGTGGCCGCCGCCCGCGCCTCCTCTGCCGCGCTGGCCGAACGGAGGGCGAAGATGACGATCACCGCGCCGTTCGACGGCATCGTGACGAAAAGGACGGTCGAAGTGGGCGAGGCGAAGCTTCCCGGCGCCCCTCTGTTCGTGATCGCGGATCCCCGCGACGTCACCATTGAAGCGCCCATCGACGAATCGGAGTCCGCCAAGGTCCGAAAGGGACAAGAGGTCCGGCTTTTCCCCGACGCCTATCTGGGGGAAACGTTCTCCGGGGTCGTCTCCGACGTCAGGCCGACGATCGAGGTCGCCCGGGAGGTGTCGCGCGCCGTCACGATCGAAATCCGGCCGCGTCCCGGGCCCAGGCCGCTGCGCCTGGGAATGTCCGTCGACGTGGAAGTGCTGACGGGACGAAAGGATTCGGCGCTCCAGGTCCCCTCCTCGGCCGTCATGGAGCGCGAGGGGCGGAAGTTCGTGTACGTCGTCCGGGACGGGAGGGTTGCGCGCAGCGACATCAAGACGGGGGTCTCGAACTGGGACCGGACCGAGGTCGTGTCCGGCATCGCAGCCGGAGACGCCGTGGTGACTTCCCTCGAGATCAAGGACCTGCATCCCGGGAGCCGCGTTGCCGTCCGCTCCCGCCGATAGGCCCGTCGTCCGCCTGCGGGGCGTGACCAAGACCTACGAGCCGGGCGGCCAGGAAGTGACGGCCCTCGCGGGCGTAGATCTGGAGATCCGGTCCGGCGACTTCCTCGCGGTCATGGGGCCGTCGGGATCGGGCAAGTCCACCCTGATGAACATCCTCGGCTGCCTGGACGTTCCCACGTCCGGGACCTACGAGGTCCAGGGAGTGCCGGTGTCCCACCTGTCCCCGGAGAGCCTCGCGGAGCTCCGGAACCGGGAGATCGGCTTCGTGTTCCAGGTGTTCCATCTCCTCCCGCGGTACAGCGCGCTACGGAACGTGGAGCTTCCCCTGTTCTACGCCGGCGTCCCCCGGGAGGAGAGGACGCGGCGGGCGCGGGAGGCCCTCCGGGCGGTGGGCATCTTGGACCGCAGCGACCACCTCTCGAACCAGCTGTCCGGGGGCCAGAAACAAAAGGTGGCGATCGCCCGGGCCCTCGTCAACCGTCCTTCCCTTCTGCTCGCCGACGAGCCGACCGGCAACCTCGACACCCGCTCCGGCCGCGAGCTGATGGAAATCCTCGCCCGCCTCAACGCCGGGGGAACGACGATCGTGCTCGTCACGCACGATCCGGCGATCGCCCGCACGGCCCGGAAGACCGTGTACATCGTCGACGGGCGGCTGGTGGAGAAGGAGGAATTCCGGGAGATCCGCGGATGAACACCGTCGAGTTCGCGGAAGTCGCGCTCGATTCCCTGAAGGCCAACCGCCTCCGGTCCGGCCTGACCATGCTCGGCGTGACCATCGGCGTGGCCGCGGTGATTCTTCTGGTCTCCCTGGGCGAAGGCACGAAGAAATACGTCGAGGAGCAGTTCGCCGGGCTGGGGAGCAACATCCTGATCGTGACGCCCGGGAAGATCGAAACCAAGGGGGGACCCCCCGTCATCGGCGCCGTCAAGCACAAGCTAACCCTTTCCGACTCGCGCGTCCTCGAGAAGAAGGGCTACCTGTTCGGCGGCGTCGCCCCGGTGGTCTTCGGCACCGCCGAAGTGCGCTCCGGGGCCCGCTCCCGGAACGTCTCTGTGCTGGGGGTGACCCCGTCCTTCTCCGCCGTGCGGAACCTGCACGTGGAAATCGGCGCCTTCGTCAGCCCGTCCGACGTCGAGGCGAAGCGGCGCATCTGCGTCCTGGGGCGGACGGTCAAGCGGGAGCTTTTCGGCGGAGCGAACGCGCTGGGGCAGATCGTCAAGATCTCGGGAAGCCGCTTCCGCGTCGTCGGGATCATGGAACGTAAGGGGGTGAGCCTGGCCATCGATCTCGACGACATCGTCTACGTCCCCGTCCGCACCGCGCAGGACCTGTTCGACACCGACTCGCTCCTGGAAATCCTGCTTTCCGTCCGGAACCGGAACGACATCGGAAGCGCCACGGGCCTCGCCCGGTCGCTTCTCGCCAGGAACCACAACCGCCACGAGGATTTCACCATCACGAACCAGGCCGCCATGCTGTCGTCCCTGTTC
>CAYWOT010000186.1:0-5239 GCA_964459975.1 uncultured bacterium | reverse complement strand
CGGCTCGCCGATCAGGGGCCGAAGGACGACGCGCTCGATGAGTGCGGCCAGCACGACCCCAAAGGCCATCGTCAGCAGCAGCGCCGCCCAGAACGGAAGGTGCATCTGCACGAGAAACGCGTAGCAGACGTAGGCGCCGACCATCAGGAGCTCGCCCTGCGCGAAGTTGACCACCCGCGTCGCCTTGTAGATCACGACGAACCCGAGGGCGACCACGGCGTAGATCCCGCCGATCACCAGACCGCTGATCACCAGCTGGAGGAGATAGTGACCCGTCATCGTGTTCTCCTACAGATTCCGGACGGCAAGCGTCGTCCGGATCCGGGACGTCTTTCCGTCCTGGTACTGGATGACCGCGTCAACCGGAATCGCCTCCGCCCCCGCGTAGACCGCGGCGATCACGTCGCGGTAGCGCTCACCCACGAAGGCGCGGCGGACCTTCCGCGTTCGCGTCAACTCGTCGTCGTCCGCATCGAGCTCCTTGTAGAGGAGGAGAAACCGGCGGAGCTGCGTCGTCCGGGGGAGAGTCGCGTTGACCCTGGTCACCTCGCGGCCGATGAGATCCTGCACGGCCGGCTTTTCCGCCAGGTCTGCATAGGTCGTGTACGAGATCCTGCGGCCCTCCGCCCATTTGCCCACATTGGCGTAGTCGATGCAGAGCATCGCCGCGAGGAAGTCCCGCCCGTCTCCCAGACACACGCATTCCTTGATATACGGGGAAAACTTCAGCTTGTTCTCGATGAATTGGGGGGAGAACACGGTCCCGTCGGTGAGGTGCATGACGTCCTTGACCCGGTCGATCACGACGAGGTGGCCGTCCTCGTTGAAGTATCCGGCGTCGCCGGAGTGCAGCCATCCGTCTCGCAGGGTCTTTTCCGTCTCCTCCGGCGCCTTGTAGTAGCCGACGAAGACCGAGGAACTCCTCGACAGGATCTCCCCGTCCTCGGCGATCCGGATCTCCGTTTCCGGTATGGGAACCCCCACCGAATCGAAATGGACATCCCCATCCCGGTGGATGCAGGAAATTCCCGAGATCTCCGTTTGGCCGTAGATCTGTTTCAGATTCACTCCCATCGCGTTGAAGAACCGGAACACGTCCGGACCGAGCGCGGCGCCCCCGGTGGACGCCGTTCGGATCTGCAGAAGGCCGAGCCGATCCTTGAGCGCCCGGAAGAGCACCCGATACGCCAGCCGGTACTTCAGGCGGAGGCGAGCGGTGGGCGTGCATTTTCCGAAGACCGTATCGGCGTACGCGTACCCCGCCGAAAGAGCCCATGTGTAGATCGTCCGCTTGAGCCATGAGGCGTCCAGGATCTTTACCTGGACCGTGGAGGTCATGTTCTCCCAGATCCGGGGGGGGGAGAACATGATCGTCGGCCCGATCTCCCGGATGTTCTCTTGAACCGTTTCGGGCCGTTCCGGGAAGTTGACCGCGAATCCGGCGAGAAGCGCGCTCGAGAGGCACATCATCTGCTCGCCGATCCACGCCAGGGGAAGAAAGGAAACGAACTCGTCGCCCTCGAACTTCGGATCCACCTCCATCAGATTCGAGGCCATCGTGAGCAGGTTGCGGAAGGTGAGCATGGCGCCCTTCGGGAAACCGGTCGTCCCGGAGGTGTAGCAGAGAAAGGCCAGGTCGTCGCCGCTCGCCGCCGCGACGTTCCGGCCGTACAGCACCGGGTCCCGTTCCTCCAGGTCCCGCCCGAGCTGTTCCACGTCGCGGAAATCGAGCAGTCGGGGCTCCCGGTATCCCCGCATGCCCCGGGGATCCGCGTAGACGACGTAGCGGACCTTGGGAACCTGATCCCGGATCTCCAGGAGCTTGTCCACCTGCTCCTGGTCCTCGGCGACCACGAAGGTCGCGTCCGAATGCCCGATGACGTACGCGACCTCCTTGAGGGTCGAATCCTGGTACAAACCGAGCGGAACGGCCCCCGCGGCCTGTGCCGCGATCTCCGCCCACACCCATTCGGGCCGGTTGTCGCCGATGATCGCGACCTTGTCGCCGCGGGCGAGTCCCAGGGAAACGAGCCCCAGCGAGAAGTCCTTGGCGTGCTCGTGGTACTGCGCCCAGGTGAACGCCTGCCAGATCCCGAACTCCTTCTCCCGCATCGCGATCTTGCCGTCGCCGAACCGCTCCGCGTTCCGAAGCAGGAGTTTCGGAAACGTGTCGTACCGCGCCAGGATCTCCCTCACCGGGCTCCCTGCGCCTCCGGTTTCCGGAGAAGCCCGTTGTCTTCCCCGATGTAGGCCCGGATCACCTCCGGGTCGCTCGCCACCTCCCCCGGCTCGCCCTCCGCGATCTTGACGCCGAAGTCCAGGACGCTCACCCGGTGGCTGACGTCCATGACGACGCCCAGATCGTGCTCGATGAGGATGATCGTCACGCCCCAATCCTCGTTGATGTCGAGGATGAACCGCGCCATGTCCTCCTTTTCCTCCAGGTTCATACCCGCCATGGGCTCGTCGAGGAGAAGAAGCTTCGGCTTGAGCGCAAGGGCGCGCCCGAGCTCAACCCGTTTTCGCAGCCCGTACGGAAGGGTCCCGACCGGCTTTTTCCGGATGTTCTCGATCTCGAGGAAATCGATGATGTCCTCCACGACCCGCCGGTTCTCGATCTCCTCCTTCCGTGCCGGTCCCAGGAAGATGCCTCCGGCAACGGCGCCGCGCCTCAGGAACAGGTGCCGCCCCAGCATCAGGTTGTCGAGAACCGTCATGTGGTGGAAGAGGGCGATGTTCTGGAAGGTCCGGGCGATCCCCAGCCGGGCGATCCGGTGCGGCTTCCTCCCCGTGATCGTCCGGTCCTCGAAGACGATGGAACCCCGTTGCGGCCGGTACACGCAGGAAATGCAGTTGAACACCGACGTCTTTCCGGCGCCGTTCGGTCCGATGATGGCGTGGATCCGGCCCTGTTCCACGCCGATGGAAACCCCGTTGATCGCCTTCACACCGCCGAACGAGAGGTGCACGTCTTCGATTCTGAGCAGTGGCATCCACCACCTTCGGAAACCGTCGCCAGAGGTCGGCGTCGAATGCGGATAATTGGGTCATAGTACCAAATTGCGCGGCCGAAACAAGACCGCCCGAAGCCCTTCTCCGCGCGTTGCGTTCCGCGGCTCCCGTGGTTTATCATCCGGGTATGGATTCGCTGCCGCGCGCCGTCACGTCCCGTATCCCGTGCAAAGCAGCCGCCCCCGGCGGGACCGGCGCGGGAGACGTCCGACCGTGCCGCATCGCCGCCGCCGCGGCGTGCGTCCTCGCCGCGTGGCTTCTCCTGGCGCTCCCGTCACCCTCGCGCGCCGATATCTACCGTTGGAAGGATGCGCAGGGCACCGTGCACTTCACGGACGACGTGGCATCCATCCCGGCGCGGTATCGCGCGCACTCCACCGTCGTGATCCGCACGGCGCCCTCCGGCGCTGCCCGCCCGGCGCCCTCCGCCCAGCCCCCGGCGCCCTCGGTCACCCCGCGCGCCGCCCCATCCACCGGGCAGGACGAGGCGGAAGAGGCGGCAAACGAAACGGAGCGGCAGAAACAGGATCTGGTCTCGCAGATCGAACAGCTCAAGGCCAAGATCGCCGCGAAGGAGGAGCATGTCCGGACCATCGACGCCAAGCGGTCGCTCGCGGTCAATCCCTTGCGGAACCGCTTCGTCGATCCGGCAGACCTCGCCCTGTACAGGAAATACAAGGCCGAGCTCCCAGGCGACCGCGAAAGACTCGGGAAGCTCGAAGCCCTCCTCGACTCCCTCAAATAGCGCGAAACTCCGCGGGGAGCACGGAAGACACCGTCATCGGCTCCCGGCTCCGGGGGTGCACGAAGGTCACCTGGGCGGCGTGGAGCATGAGCCGTCTCCTTCCCGGCCCCTCCGCCGGCACCGCGGCATACCGCCTGTCGCCGACGATCGGGAACCCCGCGGCGGCGAGATGAGCCCGGATCTGGTGGCGTTTTCCCCGACGGATCTCCGCCCGAACAACCGTCACCGAACCCCGCCACGTCAACGGCGTCACGACCGTCCAGCGCCCCGGATCCGGATCGCGCACGTCGGTCTTCACGCGGACCGTTTCGCCTCCCTCCCCGTCGATCCGGAAACGCAGCGTCATCGCCTCCTCGAGGCGTCCGGCCACCTCGCACACGTACGTTTTCCGGATCTGCCCTTTTTCCCGCTGCCGGCAAAGGAACCCGAACGCATCCGGGGTCAGGGCCGCGGGAACGACGCCGCTCGTCGCATGGTCGAGCCGCGTGAGAAGGGAAAGTCCCGGAAGCGGCGAAAGTCCGACCGTGTGGGGGAACTTCCACCGGAGGTACCCGGCCAGCGTGCCTTCTTCCCGCGGCCGATGGGGTTCCGTGTGAACGTCCTGCGGTTTCTCGAGGACCGCGACAATGTCGTCCGCGAAGACGACTGCGGCGCCGGAAAGATCCCCGGGCTCCGGAAGCCAGTCGTCCGCCTCGGCGATGCGACGAACGGTGACGCGCTCCCCCTCTCGAAGGAGGCGGCCTTTCCGCGCGGTCTCGCCGTCGACGCGCACCTCCCCCGCTTCGATCGCGAACCGAACGCTTCGCGGCGGAATCCGGGACAGGGCGGCCCGTAGGAATCGGTCCAGGCGCGAACCGTGATCCCCCGGCCCGACCGCAAGCGCGATGCCCACGAGCACCGTGCTCTCCCCCTTCCTCACGCCGTCCTTTTCCGCATGCCCGCCGACACGAGCGGGCCGCCTTCGCCGGACGCCGGCCGCCTCGCTATTCCTCTCCGACCGTGGCGCGGACGATCACGACCGGCTCCCGCGGAACGTCCTCGAACATCCCCACGCGGTGCGTGGGTACGGACTGGATCCGGTCCACGACCTCCATCCCCGAGGCCACCTTCCCGAAGACGGCGTACCCGAATCCTTGAGGGGTCTCGTCGACGTGGTCGAGAAAATCGTTGTCCGCCGCGTTGATGAAGAATTGCGCCGTGGCGGAATCGACCGAGGCGGTCCGCGCCATGGCGATCGTGCCGCGCGCGTTTCGAAGACCGTTGCCGGCCTCGTTCCGGATGGGACGATGCGCCGGAGGCCTCTCCCGCATCTCGCCCGTGTATCCTCCGCCCTGGATCATGAAGTCCCGGATCACCCGGTGAACGACCAACCCGTCGTAGTGCCCCTCCTTGACGTACGTGAGGAAGTTCTCGACCGTGACGGGCGCCTTCTCCGGGTACAGCTCGACCCGGATCGTCCCCATGCTTGTTTCCAGCTCGACC
>CAYWOT010000185.1:4191-5248 GCA_964459975.1 uncultured bacterium | reverse complement strand
CTTTGATCGCCATTCCTCTCGCGTTCATCCTCGGGATGTTGTTCGGGTTCGCCATCTACTACGGCTTCCTGAAACGGCTGATCAAGGCCCCGCCCCTGGCCTCGCTTCTGGCGACCTTCGCCGTGGGCATCCTCCTCGAAGAGTTCGTCCGGTTGATCTTCGGCTCCGATTTCTGGGGATACAACTGGGCCCTGGGGAGCATCGTCGTTCCCTTCACGGTCATTCCCTATACGAAACTGATCGCCTTCGGAGGAAGCATCGTCGTGGCGCTGCTTCTGTACCTGTGGTTCAACAAGACGAGGGCGGGGACCGCCCTGCGAAGCGTTGTGGAGGACAGCGAGGGTGCCCAGGTGTGCGGCATCAACGTCGACTGGGAATTCGCCCTGAGCTTTTCCCTGGGCCTGGGGCTTACGGTGGCGAGCGGCGTCCTGCTCACGATGTTCATTCCCGTGGGCATCAATCCGTACATGGGCGGCCAGTACACGCTCAAGGCGTTCGTGATCGCCGTCCTGGGCGGGCTCGCCTCGCCCTACGGCGCCTTTTTCGGCGGCCTGGTGTTCGGGTTGGTCGAGAACGGCTCCTATACCCTGCTTGCCCTGATTCCCCACGTCGAGCCGTTCGCCCTCACCCGGTTTCTTTCCTTCGTGATGCTGCTCGTCATCCTCCTCATCTGGCCGACAGGGCTGATCCGGTCGAAATAGACGCGGACCGAGGAGAGGAGGCCCCCTTGCGGAAATATCTCGCCCTGACCCCCGTCCTGGTCGCGTACGCCGCGCTGTTCCTCCTCGGCTCGTACCTGACCGGGATGTGGCAGCTCATCGCGATGATCGCGTTCTACTGCGCCCTCGGCCAGGCGTTCAATCTCTTTCTGGGGATGACCGGATACGTCGATTTCGGATACGTCGCCTTCCTGGGCATCGGGGCATACGGGATGTCCATCACGATTTCCCGATTGTACGACAGCGGCCTGGGGCTCTGGCTCCTGGTCCTGGGGCTTCTGCTCTCGGTCGGGATGGCGACGGTCCTGTCCCTGGCCGTCGGGGCGGTCGCGCTGCGC
>CAYWOT010000185.1:0-4181 GCA_964459975.1 uncultured bacterium | reverse complement strand
GACTGCTGGACAGAGTCATCGAGACCCTGAAAGTAGATGGCGATGTCGATATCATGGAACGGTCCCTCTGTCACGAACGACCCGTGTACGTAGGAAAACGCGACGTCAGGTTCAGCAGCCAGCGCCTGACTGAGCGCCTCGCGCACTCGGTCGCGCTGCGCCTGCGGGGGGCGTATTTCGCCATCGCGACGATCGGCGTCAGCGAGGGCCTCCGGTATCTGATCGAAGGGGCCAGGCTGTGGAACGGATCGAAGGGAATCATCTTCTCGGGGCAGATGAACACCGCCTTCGGCACGGGCCTGGCGAACGTCCTGTCGACGTACTGGGCGGACGTCATGGTCTTCGGCGTCGCGGGCCTGTCCGCGTTCCTGACGCTGCTCTACATGCGCAGCAAGATCGGGTACGCGCTCACCGCGCTGCGGGAGGACGAGGACGCGGCCAAGGTCATCGGAATCCACGTCACGAAGTTCAAGATCGCCGCGTTCATCACGAGCGCCACGCTCGCGGGCATGCTGGGAGCGGTCGCCTGGTCCCTCAAGCTGACGTACGTCTATCCCCCCGACGTGTTCGCGATCTCGTATACGGTCGAGGCAATCATCATCGTCATGCTCGGAGGGGCGGGGACCCTTCTGGGGCCGGTCGTCGGAGGGCTCATCTACGGGTTGTCCAAGTATTACCTCGCGATCACCCTTCCCGGCTTCCAGCTCCTCGTGTTCGCCCCCATCATCATCCTCATCATCGTCGTCTTCCCGGAAGGAACCGTGGGCGTGCTGAAGAAGAAGGTCCGCGGCACCTTTCTGGAGAGGATCATCGTATGATGACGGAAACGCCCCTGCTGCAGCTGGAGAAGGTGACCAAGCGGTTCGGAGGCCTCGTGGCCGTCGACCAGGTGTCGCTGGAGATCCGGCACGGGGAGATCATCGCGATCGTCGGACCCAACGGCGCGGGGAAGACGACCTTGTTCAACGTCATCAACGGCGTCTTTCCCGCGGACGGCGGCACCATCCGGTTCGAAGGCAAGGACATCACGGGCCTTCCCGCGTACAAGAGGGCGCCCCTGGGAATCGGACGGACGTTCCAGATCCCGCGGCCCTTCGGAGCGGCCAGCGTGCGGGAGAACATCGCCATCGGCGGGATGTTCGGGGCCCGGGGACGCGAGATGAGCGTCGACGAATGCATGGACATGGCGGACCGCTACATCGAGCTGATCGGCCTCTCCAAATACGGGGACAAACCCGCGGGAGGCCTCACGCCGACCGAAAAGAAGCTCGTGGAGATCGCACGGGCGCTGGCGATGAAGCCGAAGCTGCTTCTCATGGACGAAGCGATGGCGGGGATGAACCCGAAGGACATCGACCGGATGGTCACGTTCCTCAAACAGGTCAAGGAGAACGAACGCATCGCGATGGTCTCGATGGTCGAACACATCATGCGGGCCGTCGCCGGACTCGCCGAACGGGTCATGGTCATGCACCAGGGCGCCAAGCTCGTGGACGAGCCGACCCGCGAGGCGCTCGGAGACCCGCGCGTGATCGAGGTCTACCTGGGCCGCAAGCCGGAGGAAGACGGTGCTGACGGTTAGAAATCTCGAATCCGGGTACGGCCCGATGCAGATCCTGTGGAAACCGTCGCTTACGGTGAAGCCGGGCACCATCACCTCGCTCCTCGGGCCCAACGGCGCCGGCAAGTCCACGCTTCTGTCGACGATTTTCGGATCGGTTCCGCCCTGGAAGGGCAGCGTGGAATTCGACGGAGCCGACATCACGTCGATGCCGCCGCATCGGAAGGTGGAACAGGGGATCACGCTCGTCCCGGAGGGAAAGCACCTCTTCCCGGGGATGACCGTCTACGAGAACCTGGCGATGGGCGCGTACCGGAAGGAGGCGCGCAAGCATTTCCGGGAATCCCTGGAACTCGTCTACCGGCTTTTTCCGATCCTCGAGGAGAGGCGGGAGCAGAAGGCCGGCCTCATGAGCGGCGGGCAGCAGCAGATGGTGACGATCGGCAGGGCGCTCATGACGAAGCCCCGGCTCGTCATGCTCGACGAGCCGAGCCAGGGGCTCGCGCCGAAGCTCGTGCAGGAAGTCTTCGACACCATCCTGACGCTCAAGGCCGAGGTGGGCCTCACCATCCTGCTCGTCGAGCAGAACGCCGACGCCGCGCTCCATGCGGCCGACTACGTCTACGTCATGCACGAGGGAAGCATCAAGGCGGAAGGGCGGCCGGAAGAGATCCAGAACTCCGCGGACATCCGCGAAGCCTATCTCGGGATCTGACGGCGCGCGCCTCCCGCGGGAGGTCGAACGACATGTACGGAGTCTCCGCCCAGGTAAGCGTCTACCCGTTGCGGCAGGACGACCTCTCCCCCACCGTCGACGCCGTCGTCGGGGCGCTCTCCCGGCACGGGATCGAACGGCGGACCGGAGAGATGAGCACCGTGGTGTGGGGCGACGACGAGCAGGTGTTCCCCGCCCTTCTCGACGCGTTCCGGCAGGCCGCCGCACTGGGGCACACGGTCATGGTGATCACGGTGTCCAACGCCTGCCCGGTTCCGGGCAAGGAAACGCCTCCTTCGCCCGCATGACAGCGGCCGGCCCCTACGAGCGGTACGCCGTCCCGTACGACGACTGGTTCGCGCGCAACCGGTTCGCGTACCACGCGGAGCTGGCCGCGGTACGGTCCCTGCTTCCGCCCGGAGGCGCAGGCGTCGAAATCGGGGTCGGGACCGGGCGGTTCGCGGGAGAACTGGGGATCGCCCTCGGCATCGAACCGGCCGCGCCGATGGGCAGGATCGCGCGGGAGCGGGGCATCCGCGTGATCGCCGGAGTGGCCGAAGCGCTTCCGCTGCGCGACGGACGGTTCGACTTTGCGCTCATGGTCACCGTCCTGTGCTTCTTCGCCGACCCGGCGGCCGCGATGCGGGAGGCGCGGCGCGTGATCCGGCCCGGGGGGTCGCTCGTCCTCGCGTTCATCGATCGGGACAGCCCCCTCGGACAGACCTACGAGGCGGGGAAGGCCGAGAGCCTCTTCTACCGGCAGGCGAACTTCCGGTCGGCCCGCGAGGTCGCCGCCCTGATCGAGGATGCCGGGTTCCGGGCGCCCGTCTTCCGGCAGACGATCTTCGGCAGTCCCGGCGCCATGGAGGAACCGGATCCGGTCCGCGAAGGGCACGGCGACGGCTGCTTCGTCGTCGTGCGGGCGGAGAGGTAACCGGCTCGCGGAGGACTTCGATCCCCCTGCGCCGCCTTTCGCCTTCACGCGATTTCGGCCCGTGCCTCCGGGTCGAAGGGGTTGGTCCGCACCGCCAGGGAGAACAGGTACGGGTAGTCCTCCTGCAGGTGGCGCATGTAGGAAAGCCATTCCGCCAGCAGCAGGACGTAGACGCGCGCGACGTCCCCGGCCAGATGCGCGGCGTCGTTTTCCAAGAGCGCGGCGACGCTGCGCCGGCTGCCCAGCTCCTCGGCCAGATGAAAGACGGCCCACAAGAGCTCGCTGAACGTCTCGTGCTCCAGAAGATTCGGGTTGGCAAGCAGGCTTAAGAGAAAGTCCCGCTTCGCCGACAGGAACGAGCGAAGCGCCTTCCAGTCGACCTCCTCCGGACGGCCCTCGACCTCACGCCCTTTCAGGACCGCCAGCGCCCGGTCGTAGTCGGCGGCGTTCCAGTCGGCCCGCACCCGAAGCGGCTCCCGGGCGAGGAACTCCTCCGGCCCGCAACGGGAGACGACACGAAGCAGCTCCGTCCCGACCTCGCTGAAGAACGTTCCGATCACCATGTTGAGCTTCTTGAGCATCGTCTGCTTTTCCCGCCGCCCCAGCAGCTCGTTGACGACGACCGTTACCAGGTAGACCGAAACGGGAAGAAACCCGAGCTGGGCCAGGAGAAACCGGGCGATGTAGCCGCTGTCGTGGAAGACGGCATAATGGGCCACGTTGAACGCCACGGCGATCAGCAGGAAGATTGCGGCGAGGCGGCCCTGCCAGGGAAACCTCGTCATGTCCGCCCTTCCGCGCCCGGATGCTCCGCGGGCTCGCCCTCCTGCAGCGCCAGCAGGTGAACCGGATTCTCCAGGAGCTTCCGGAACGCCTGCAGGAAACGGCCGGCCTGCGCGCCGTCGGCCACGCGATGGTCCACCGAGAGCGTGGCCTTCATCGTCCGCGCGATCCGGACCTCCGTGCCCACG